>JBMTHB010000051.1:0-8084 GCA_049435845.1 Candidatus Nanopelagicales bacterium
GACCCCGCTGATGAAGATGCACACGCTCGGGCACGACTTCATTCCCGACCCCATTCACGCCGGTGGTCTTCGGTACCACGGCATGGCACCGCTGATCTCCCACATGTACGAGCAGGGCTTGATGGATGCCGAAGCCGTACCGCAAACGGAATGCTTCGCCGCCGCCGTGCAGTTCGCGCGAACCGAGGGCATCGTTCCCGCGCCCGAGCCCACGCATGCGATTGCGCTCGCTATCCGCGAGGCCCTTAAGGCGAAGGAGACCGGCGAGGAGACCGTGATCCTGACCGCCCTGTGTGGTCACGGACACTTCGATCTCGCGGCCTACGAGAACTACTTGGCCGGAGCGATGGTGGACGAAGCGGTCTCCGACGAAAGATTCGCTGCCGCGCTCGCCACTCTCCCGGAGGTCCAGCAGGTCTAGTTCTGGGGAATGTCACCACGACGTTCGGACTAGGTCGATGCGCTGCCCCTAGGGTTAAGGCGTGAGTGATGTCGACCCACGTGTGACGAGTCGGTCGGCGCTAGCCAAGGGGTTAGTGCTCGTCGGGGCCGCCACACTCATCGGCAACGGTGCCGCCTATTTGCTCAGCATGGTGGCCGCCCGCATCTTGAACAAGGCGGATTTCGGTGCACTGGGTGCGCTCTTGGGCCTTTTGGTCATCTTGGCAACCCTCGGCATCTCGACCCAAGCCCTCGCTGCGCGGCGGGTAGCGACGGCTATCAAGGATCGCGAGAAGGTCGAAGAGCAACTGATCCGACTGTCGATCTTCCTGGCCTTCGGTGTGATCGTCGCCGGTGTGATCGTCGCCTGGCCCATCGGGATGATCTTCACCATTCCAGCCGTGGCAGTAGCAACCGGTATCGGATCCCTGGGATTCGTAATCATCGGATCGGCTGCGATGGGCATCGCCCAAGGACGTGAGGAGCACACGCGTCTGTCCTTGGCCTTCATCGCCAACGGAGGCAGCCGAGCGGTAGGCGGGATCATCGGCGTCGTTGTGCTGGCAAGCGTCACAGGAGTTGGCATCGGAATCTTCGTCGGCTGCGCAGTGGGGGCCTTGATCGCCTACCTGCTCGTACGCAGACCCGAGTGGAAGCCGTTCGGCACGAAAGTCGGCGCTGGCATCGGCGTAGAGCTAGGCCACGTGGTGCACGCACTCATGGTGCTGTTCACCCTCACGAACGTCGACATCCTGCTGGCCCGGTTCTTCCTCACCGAAGACCAGTCCGGTCAGTACGCCGTGGGTGTGCTGCTCGCGAAGATCGCGTTCTTCCTACCCAACGCGATCGTGATCGTTCTGTTCCCCAAGATGTCCGCCGAGGAATCCCGGCGCACCGTGTACATCGCCACCGGCCTCACCGCGATCGTTGGTGTGGTGATTACTACCAGTGCCTTCTTCCTTGGAGACGTCGTAGTTCGCATCCTGGGGGGACAGCAATACGCGTCCATGGGAGACATGATCTGGCTGTTCGCGCTCGAGGGCTCGGCCTTCGCGCTGGTGCAGGTGCTGCTGTACGCGCGATTGGCAGCACAGGATCGCACAGCGGTGATCGCGGTGTGGGTGGCACTGATCACCCTCATCACGATCGTTGCAACCTGGCGCAATGATTCGGTGACGGACATCGTTACGACGGTCGTCGCCGTCTCCCTCGCCTTGACGGTCGTCGGTCTGTTCCTGGATAGACGAAACAGCACCACGTTCACTGTGCCCATCGAAGCCGCCGAATAGCGAGCACTCAGGAGGCGACATGATCAATATGTCCCTGGCGACTGCCATCCATCACGCCAAGACTGGCTCCGGCCCAGGCGACCATGAGGGCCACATCCGGCAGATCGAGACCATGCACGATCTCTTCGCCGGCAGATACGACTCGGTCACAACTGTCGCCGAGACATTCGACGGCGCCGTGGTCGGCCTCGGTGTCGCGGAGGCAGTCGACGGCGAGATCGTGCATGTCGATGGCACCACGTGGCGGATACCGGCCGACGGCGTACCGCATATCGCACCTGCGGATCTGGGAATGCCCTTCGCCGTCGCCGCTTACGGGGGAACAGCCGTCACGCGCGACGTACCCTCGGGGGCCGGATTCGCCGAAGTGACTGCCCTCGTCGACGATGTGCTGGCCGCGGAAACCATGCATCACGACTATCTCGTTGCAGCGGTGAAGGTGGTGGGGGACTTCTCGCATGTTCTGCTCCGCAGCGAACACGGCCAGACTCCGCCCTATCAGCCGCTGGGCAGCCCCGGCGCTGTGACAGGGGAGGTGCGTTTCGACATCGCCCCATGGCAGGGAACCTTGGCGGGCTTCCGTTTCCCGGATGTGGCTGACGACATAGTCATTCCTGGCTTGCACCTGCATGGCATCGCAGCCGACTACTCCAGCGGTGGACATTGCCACGAGTTCACCGTGAGCCACGGTCGGTTGTTCGTGTGGGTGGATGACGTGGAAGTGGAGGTTCCAGGTCTGCCCGCGGCGGCGTGACGACCCCGAAACAATTCGGATCTAGGGTACGGGCGCAGCCAGGGCCATCTGATGTGGAAATCATCTGATGTGGAAATTCGTGTAAAAGAAGGGAGGGGTGCTGACGATGAGCGTAGAAGCACCCCTTCCGCAGGAGCGCTTGGCGTCCGGTGCGGTGCCCTTCGACGAAATGCTGGATGGCGGTGTACCGAGGTCGTCCCATAAGGCCCTGCATCGAATCCTGACCGCCCTAGGACCAACCGACCTCAACGAACGGGCTCGGCAACGAGATGCCTACCTCGATCGGCACGGCATCACCTTCTCGCTCGCCGGTAGGGAACGGCCTCTACCCCTGGACCTCGTTCCACGCCTGATCACCCCTGCGGAGTGGGCCACGATCGAAGCCGGACTCGTACAACGAATACGCGCGCTCGAGGCATTCCTGGCAGACGTCTACTCATCCGGCCAGATCATGAAAGACGGAGTGATCCCGCGCGCTCTAGTGACCAGCTCCACCCACTATCACCGTCAGGCGTGGGGCATCGAGCCGGCCAACGGCGTGCGCATCCATGTGGCGGGGAGCGATCTGATTCGCGATGAGCAAGGGGAATTCCGAGTCTTGGAAGACAACCTGCGTAATCCGTCGGGTGTTTCGTATGTGCTGGAGAACCGCCGAACTCTGGCGCACGTGCTTCCCGAGATCTTCGCTCGTCATCGCGTCTATTCGGTGAGCGAGTATCCGGAGAAACTCCTCGAGGCGTTGCGGGCTGCACGCCCGGTGAATATCGACGATCCGACTGTTGTGGTCCTCACGCCGGGAGTCCACAACTCGGCCCACTATGAACACGCTTTCTTGGCTCGGCGCATGGGCGTGGAGCTCGTGGAAGGCCGGGATCTGTATTGCCGGGATCGGATGGTGTGGATGCGCACCACATCGGGTCCGCGGCCAGTACACGTCATCTACCGTCGCATCGACGACGACTTCCTCGACCCACTCCACATGCGTGCCGACAGTGTGCTGGGAGTTCCGGGCCTGCTGAACGTCGCGCGCGCCCAGCGGGTGACGATCGCCAACGGCGTGGGCAACGGTGTTGCTGACGACAAGGCCGTGTACCCGTACGTGCCCGAATTCATCCGCTACTACCTGGGGCAGGAACCGATCCTGAAGAACGTGGAGACGTTCGATCTATCGGACCCAGATCACAGATCCCACGTGATCGAACACATGGACCGCATGGTGATCAAGCCGTCGGATGCCTCCGGCGGGTATGGACTGGTGATGGGCCCCGATGCGTCGGAGGAGCAGTTGGAAGCGGTCCGGCTTGCCATCGAGGCTGATCCACGAGGATGGATTGCCCAGCCGGTTGTCACATTCTCGACGTGCCCGACCGTGGTGGAGGACGGTGAGATCGAGCCTCGACATGTGGACCTGCGTCCGTTCGCCGTCAACGACGGTGAATCGGTCTACGTGCTGCCGGGTGGGTTGAGTCGCGTCGCGTTGCCCCGGGGCAGTCTGGTGGTGAACTCCAGTCAAGGAGGCGGATCCAAAGACACCTGGGTGCTCGATGAAGACGCCCCGCGGGTCGTCGCGCCACCCGCCGTACCGCGAGCCGTCGTGATCGACGCCAACGCGCCCGGTCGACTCGACGCTCCGAATCAGCACGAGGATCGACTCATCCAGCAAGAGCGCCAGCAGCAACAAGGTCCATCGTGCTGAGTCGCTTGGCAGAGTCCTACTTCTGGCTTGGTCGCTATCTCGAGCGGGCGGAGGCGACGACCCGTCTGCTCGCCGAGCACCACCAGTTGATGGTCGAGGATCAATCCGTTTCGGAGACCCTCGCATGCGCGGTGCTCCTCGAGGCGCTGACGCTGCCGCATGAAGAGGTGACGAACGCCGATGATCTCGTTCGTTCCGTCGTCGGCAACGAGGAGAATCCGTCGACGATCATCGGTGCAGTCTCGGCGGCTCGTGAGAATGCGCGCGCAGTTCGGGACTCACTATCCGCCGAGACCTTCGAGGCGCTGAACACCGCGTATCTGTCGTTCGTGCGCGGAGTGGTCATCACATCGTCTCCCGGTGTCACGTTGCACCGGTTGATGGACCGTCTGCTCATGGTCAACGGAGTCATCGACTGGACGATGCCCCGGGATGAGGCCTACCACTTCCTCGTCCTCGGACGGGAACTCGAGCGCATCGACATGGTGGGTCGTCTGCTGGCCGTCCGCCACGATCAACTCTGGCCGTCGGCAGGACCATCGGCAACACTCCGGGCAGCGGGGGCGCAAACCGCATTCCTGCGGTCGGGAGCTGCGTTGGTCGGGTCCCAGGTCCGCGCTTACCTCGTTCTCGACCCGGTCTTCCCTCGCTCGATGCGCAACTGCGCGACCGACGCCGAGGAGGGGGTGCGCGCTCTGGGGCGCCTGGGCGTGCGCGATCGCGGGGCGCTCCTTCGGGAAGTCGGCATGCTCCGGTCGGCACTGGAATTCGAAATCGACGACGATCCCGTTTCAGTCGACAGGCTCGCCGATCAGGCTCGGCAGGCCGCCCATCGCGCCTCGGACCAAGTCAACGCGACGTTCTTCCGACAGCACGGCACGATCGTGTGGAGCCATTGATGGGTGGGCGTCGTCTCAGAATCGTGCACCACACCGCTTACGAGTACGCCGAGCCGGTGGAAGTCTCGTTCAATGAAGTGCGGATGACACCCCTAGACAGTGAGGGTCAACGACTACTCGGGCATGAACTGCATGTGCACCCTTCAGCGGGCATCCAGACCTACACCGACTATTGGGGTGCGCTGGTCGAAGCATTCGAAGTTCACACACCTCACAGGATCTTGGAGATCACCGCCACGAGCACCGTCGATACTCCGCAAATCCCGCACGAGCCGGTGTCCGGAGCGTGGTCCGCAATTCGCGACCCGGCGGTTCGCGATCGATTCTCGGAGTACCTGTCCTTCAGTGACTACGTAGACCATGCCGACGCCGATGAGCACCGGCGCAGCCTCGTCCACCGCGTCGGTGAACTGCCTGATCCTCGGCAGGCGGCGCTGGAGGCGATGCGATCGATCAGGCAACAGATGACCTACACGCCCGGAGTCACGAGTGTGTACACCACCGCTGCCGAAGCCTGGGTCGCCGGACACGGTGTGTGTCAGGACTTCACCCACGTGCTGCTGTCTGTTCTTCGCACCGTCGGCATTCCGGCGCGCTACGTGAGCGGATACCTCCACACCGAGCACGAGGCTCCCGGAGACACGGTGGTGGGGGAGTCCCATGCGTGGGTGGAGTACTGGGATGGTCAATGGCACGCGCTGGATCCGACCAACGATCGCTCCGTCGGTTCAGCGCACGTGATCGTTGCCCGCGGACGTGACTATTCCGACGTCGCACCCGTGTCGGGCATTTATGCAGGCGGGCAGAGCGCGGGTTTCGTCGTGAGTGTCTCCATCACCCAACTCGTCAACTGAGATCCTGTGGCGAGGTAGCAAGGGACTAGCGTGTAGCCCTTAGGCGAGGTGGCAGAGCGGCCGATTGCAGGCGCCTTGAAAGCGCCCGAGGGGAAACCCTCCGGGGGTTCAAATCCCTCCCTCGCCGCAAGGAGGTGTCGATGATGCTGGGCGAATATGTGGTGCTCGGTGTCATCGACATCGCGGTGATCGCCGGGCTGTCGGTCATCATCGGAGCCATCGCACCGCGCTGGCCGGACCGTTGGTTCGACCGTGATTCCGCGGTGACCCGTCCTCGGCGTTTCGAGACCCCGCAGTTGTACCGGCGATTGGGTGCCGGTCGGCTGGCAGCGCGGTTGCCGGAGTTCGGCGACGTCTTCGGGGGGCGAAGCAAGAGTTCGATACCCGGGCGGGATCTGGCCGCGGTCGAGGGCTACCTCATCGAAGTTCGTCGCGCGATCTGGGTGCACACGCTCTCCTTGCTCACGTGGTTGCCGTTGCTGGCCTTCAACCCGTGGTGGATGTCCCTCGCGGGTGCGGTCCTGGCTGTCGTCATCAACGTCCCGTTCCTCATCATCCTGCGAGGCAACAATGTGCGACTGTCGCGTATGGTCGCCACTTTGCGAGATCGTGAGGAGAGTCCGTGACCGGATTCGGCGTGAGGTCCATGGTCGGAGATCTGGCACGCGTCGCCGTGCGCCCACCATCCATGCGTGGTGACTATGTCTCGGCCCACTGGGCCGAACCGTTGGATCTGGATCTTCTCGTTCGCCAACACCGGGATTTCGTCGAGCTGCTCGATCGTTTGGGATGTGGCGTGGACATCCTGGATCCGGTCGATGACATGCCCGATGCGATCTTCACCTACGACCCCTGCTTCGTCGTAGGAGATGGCTTCATCGAACTGCGGGGCGCCAAGGCATGCCGAGCCGGTGAACCACCGCTGCTGTCCGCTGAATTGCAGGCACTCGAGATTCCGCTGATCGGGCGATTGACCGGTTCGGCGACAGCCGACGGCGGTGACATGTTCTGGCTCGATGCGGGCACCCTTGCGGTCGGGCGCTCCTATCGCACCAACGACGACGCCATAGATCAGTTGCGCACGATGCTCGAGCCCGAAGTGCGGATCGAGACCTTCGATCTTCCGCACGACCTCGGTCCGGAGTTCTGTCTCCATCTGATGAGCGTGGTGTCTCCGATCCGCGAGGACCTGGCTGTCGTGTACGAACGGCTAGCACCTATTCGTTTGCTAGAAGCCCTGAGGTGCAGGGGAGTGCAGTTGCTGTCGCTTCCCGAAGCCGACTACCTGACACTGGGCTGCAACATCTTGACCATTCGCCCAGGCGTGGTGGTGATCGCCTCAGGCAACGACGCCACCGTGGAACTCCTGCGCAACCACGGCGTGCAGGTGCACGTGTACGAAGCCAGTGAGATCAGCAAGGGTGAGGGTGGCCCCACGTGCCTGACCCGCCCACTACTGCGCCGCTAACTGCGAGCAATTTCCCTGAGTGTGGGAAAAAACTGCTAGAAGGTGGAGGCGTCGATCACGAAGCGGTAGCGGACGTCGCTATTGACGACGCGCTCCCACGCTTCATTGATCTGATCAGCGGCGATCACCTCGACATCAGCCGCGTACCCGTGCTCGGCGCAGAAGTCGAGCATCTCCTGCGTTTCGCGGATACCGCCGATGTTCGAACCGGCGACGCGTCGGCGTTGCATATTGAGCGGGAAGATACTCATCTCGAGTGGCTTATCGGGTAGTCCGACATATGCCATCGTTCCGTCGGTCTTCAGCAGGTTGATGACCGGATTCAGATTGATGGGCGCTGAGACCGTGTTGACGATGAGATCGAACGTCATCGCCTGATCCTTCATCGCCTGCTTATCACTCAGTAACAGGAAGTGGTCGGCGCCCAACCGCTTGGCGTCGGCTTCCTTGCTGGGTGAGTGCGATATGAGCGTGACCTCGGCCCCCATGGCATGGGCGTGTTTGACACCCATATGCCCGAGTCCACCCAGACCCATGATGCCCACCATCTTACCCGGACCCGCGCCCCATTCGCGCCCCCCCGTTTGTCGGAGCCGCGGAAGGTGGAAGCCGACGCCCAGGCCGTCGACACGAGCTGCGAGACCGATAGCCCGGAGGCCAGGATCTTCTGCTTCAGCCGGGCC
>JBMTHB010000052.1:0-8072 GCA_049435845.1 Candidatus Nanopelagicales bacterium
ATGCTCCCGGAGAAAGGCAAGGGGCTTGGTCGCGACGGGGGTCCGCGTCGGATCGCGCTGCTAGGGCGACCCAATGTCGGTAAGTCTTCCCTGCTGAACAAGCTCGCCGGCAGCGAGCGCGTGGTGGTCGACAGCGTCGCCGGAACAACCGTGGATCCCGTCGACGAACTGGTCGACATCAAGGGAACCTGGTGGTGGTTCGTCGACACGGCCGGTGTTCGGCGCAAGGCCAAGCAGTCCAGCGGTCACGAGTACTACGCGACGCTGCGAACCCAGGCTGCCCTGGAGCGCTCCGAAGTGGCCATCGTGTTGATCGACGCCTCGGAGCCGATCAGCGAACAAGACGTGCGCATCTTGTCGATGGTCGTCGAAGCAGGTCGTGCACTGGTCCTGGCGTTCAACAAGTGGGATCTGGTCGATGAGGACCGCCGGCGCTACCTGGACCGAGAGATCGATCGGGACTTGAACATGGTCACCTGGGCGCCCCGCGTCAACGTCTCCGCGCTCACCGGACGGCACATGGACAAGTTGACGTCCGCACTCGAGGAAGCCCTCGATGGCTGGGAAACGAGGATCTCCACCGGTCGATTGAACAAATTCGTGGCCGATCTCGCCGCGGCCCATCCGCACCCGGTTCGCGGCGGGAAGCAACCCCGCATCCTGTTCGCCACCCAGGTGGGCGTGGGACCACCATCCTTCGCCCTGTTCACCACGGGTTTCCTCGAAGCTGGGTACCGGCGCTTCATCGAACGTCGCCTGCGCGAGGAGTTCGGTTTCGTCGGCACTCCTCTTCGCTTGATGATGCGAGTCCGCGAGAAGCGTCGGCGCTAGTTGTCAGGGCTCGCGCCCGAGGTCTCCTCCACGACGTCGACCAACGTGTAGGCCAAAGATGAGGCGTCTGCGGGTGGGTCCTCGACTTCGGTGATCGTCACATCGATCACGTAGGAGGTCCCTTCGCTGTAATCGAAGCCTTGAATCTCGTCATAGAACAGTTCGTATTCGTCGTCGGCCGAATAAGCGACCTGCATGCACATCATCGGGGCGACCCCCTCACACTCGACCAGCTCCGGCCCGATCCACATCCGGGTAGCGTCCGATGAGCCACTGCAGGCACCGAGCAGGAGCGCCGTCCCCAGCAGGCCGCCGATCACACGTCGCCTGGTCACGATCGCAGGCTACCCGCCGGGTAGAGTCCACTCCGCCTTCCTTGCCACGGGCTGTGGCGCAGCTTGGTAGCGCACTTGACTGGGGGTCAAGGGGTCGCAGGTTCAAATCCTGTCAGCCCGACTCATCGCCCCTCACGGATCTCGCCGATGCGTGGGGGGCGTTGTCGGTTCGGAGCTCTTGCACCCCGTCCAAGGTGATTGAAGATTGAACTAAATGATAGATTCTCCACAAGAGTTGAGGAGATCCCATGACCACGCACCCTTCGGTCGGTTCGAATTCCGGTGCCATCAGTGCCGCTGCGGCCGACACGCTCTTTCGCGACGCCCATACGGCCTACTCCTTCACCGATGAGCCGGTGAGTGACGAGCTGCTCGCGGAGATCTACGACCTGGTGCGGCATGCGCCGACCGCCATGAACAGTCAACCGCTGCGTGTGGTGTTCATCCGCTCAACGGAAGCGAAGGCTCGATTGCTGCCCTGCCTTGCGGAAGGCAACCGGGCCAAGTCCGAGTCGGCGCCGGTGGTTGCGATCCTCGCTGCGGATACCGACTTCCATGAGAAGTTGCCGCAACTGTTGCCTATGAACCCTGATGCCCGCGCGACCTTCGCTGGCGACGACAACGCCGCCAGGCGAGAACAGCATGCTCGATTCAATGCCACGCTCCAGGTGGGTTACTTCATCCTGGCCGTGCGGGCGGTGGGCCTGGATGCCGGGCCGATGGCCGGCTTCGACAAGGCTGCGGTGGATGAGGAATTCTTCGCCGGCACACCCTTGCGCAGCGTCTTGGTCGTCAACATCGGCCATGTCGCCGAGGGTGGCAACTTCCCGCGAAAAGCCCACGTGCCGTTCGAGGACGCTGTCACCGTCCTCTAGCGCGATTCGCGCGAACCTTTCCCTCGATCACGCGATGCTGTGATGCACGCGCACGTCCGGGCCGGCCGGGGTGGCAACCAGCATGACGGGCACCTCGAGGGACGCGGCGTTGTTCGACTCCAGCATGGCGATCGCGGTGTCCAGGGCCGGTGGCCTGAGGTAGCCCACGGTCACCTCGTCAACTCGAATCTCGACGTCGGCGATCGTCCGTAGCCCTGGGTCGATCGCAGGGACGAGGGAGGCCATGGTGAAACGATCCGCACTATCGGGGTGGAACCCCAAAGCCGTGAAGGATTCCTGCAGCCGCGATTGACCGACCGTCAATACCGGGTAGTCCTCAGCGCTCGTGGACACCTCGGCGATCCGGACGGATGCCACCTGGATGCGGGGGCGTCGCCGGAAGGGCCACATGGTCCGTTGGCTACAGGCTGAAGATGATGGCCACGATTGCGCATGCGGCGGCGAGGTACCACTGGATGACGCCGATGGCGGCGATCCGTAGCGGAGCGCGGTACTCGCCGGCGGCGTACCTGAAGGCGTTGGCGTAGACCTTCGAGAACTTGGTGGCGTCCTTCTTCGCATTGCCCGAGGGGTCCCGCTGGGACCAATAGTTGCGCTCGCTGGACAAACCCAGGAAGACGAAGACCGATCCGAAGACGACCAGGGCGATGGCGAACACCCAGAAGGTCTCGGCGGGGATGCTCACGGTGCGGAGCGTATCGGCAAGGCTCGGATGCCTCGGCCCTGGAGATGTCCGGTCACCGGGACGGGGATGTCCCATTTGAAGCAATTTGCCTCAATGTCTCAGAAATATCTCAAGAAAGTGGGAGACATGTCACATCCGTTATGTGCACTTTGTCCGGGAAACACCTAGGGACGACCCTGCCTTGTCATGATCGACTACTGGGCGAACTCACAGCGCCCCTGCTGCTCACCCATGGCATCGGGGAGGGCCGCGTCCACCACCCCGGACGACGTGGGAACCGTCGCCGGGGGACGTACGCCCTGGGGAGTTCCGGCGAGCGGACCGAAGTTCGCCGGGGCACTGGACCTGCACTGTGGCCCCGGAACCGCGAGGGTGACCGGGCTGGCCCAGAAGGTTGCATGACCGCACGGTTCTCGAATGTCCGATCCGTCTTTGCTCGAGCGATCCACGGCCGCCGACGCACGATCGTCAGTGCCGCCCTGGTCGTACTCCTGGCCCTGCCGGCGTTGGCCGTCGGTGCCAATGCGGTGGGGCGGGGTCCAAGTGGCGTGGGCATCATTCCCGTGGCTCAGGCGCCCAGTCAGTTCGCAGTGATCGCCAGCGCGAGGGTCGGTGCTCGTGACTCCATGACGCCGGCGACGAGTGCAGCCGCCCTCCGATTCCAGCGGGCGCTCATGCAGACCCAGATGCTGGAATTCACCACGAGTTCTGCTAAGACGACGGACATGCGCGGGATCGAGCCGAGTCTGTATCGTGGCGAGTTCTTCACCCCCAGCACCGAGCCGCGCCGCAAGTGCATCGTCAAGCGCGAGAGCGAAGGCCGGTATGACGTGCGCGGGGGAGGCGGGAACAGGTATTTCGGTGCCTACCAGATGAACGATGCGCTGGCCGATGGTGCCACGTGGATGATGCTCGACGAGCACAAGCGCATCCTCGGCAACGAGTCGGCTCGAGAACTGATGGCGGAGTTGCGTGACACTCCGGTCACGCAGTGGACGCGGTATTGGCAGGACGCGGCCTTCTACACGATCTACAACTGGGAGTCCCCGGGCTCTGGAGCTGCCCATTGGGCTGGTGGTCGATGGAGTTGCTCGTATTGATCGACTGTCGCGCGAGTCGACGATCTGCGTAGGCTCCGCAACGTGTCCGCCCCCGCGCAGTTGATCGATCGGCGACCGCAGGTGTCGGTGGAACAGATCCTGGCCGACCTCACGCCCCCTCCGCATTTTCGTAATGTGGGTTTCGATACCTACATTCCGAGTGATCCGACCCAGCAGGCGGCGGTGCGGGCCTTGGAAGCGTTCGCGGCGCGCATCAACGAGCCTCGCCCCGCCAAGCGGAGGATCTTCCGGCGCGCAGCACCACCGGAGGGCCGCGCGGGTGTCTACCTCGACGGTGGTTTCGGAGTCGGCAAGACCCACCTACTCGCGTCACTGTGGCGCACAGCGGAAGGCCCCAAGACGTATGGAACCTTCGTCGAGTACACCAACCTCGTGGGCTTGTTGGGCTTTCGTCAGGCAGTGGATGCGCTGAAGGTCAATCGGCTGGTGTGTATCGACGAATTCGAACTCGATGATCCGGGCGACACGGTGTTGATGTCCACCCTGCTTGGTGAACTGGTCGACGCCGGTGTTTTCCTCGCAGCCACCTCGAACACCCTGCCGGACAAGTTGGGTGAAGGCCGTTTCGCCGCCGAGGACTTCCTGCGGGAAATCCAGGGGTTGTCGGCGCACTTCGATGTGTTGCGCATCGATGGCGAGGACTACCGGCATCGAGGAGCCCCGAGCGCACCACAACCGTGGTCCGATGAGCAGGTGCGCGAGAAGGTTGAGCGCACTCCTGGGGCGACGCTCGATCACTTCCGTGATCTGATCGCCTTCCTTCCGCATATTCACCCGTCCCAGTACGGCGCGCTCGTGGAGGGCATTCCACTGGTGGGGCTCGAGGAGGTGCGCACCTTGAGTGACCAGGCCCAAGCCCTTCGGCTGGTCGTGCTGGTGGATCGTCTCTACGACCGAGATGTGCCGGTCATCGCCAGTGGCGTACCTCTCGACTCGCTGTTCGCCGGGCCGCTGCTGCAGGGTGGTTACCGCAAGAAGTACTTCCGGGCGACATCGCGCCTGGTGGCGTTGGCGCGTGAGGGGCAGAGGGATCCGTCACAATGACGACCACTGAGGTGGTTGGATAACGGCGTGGAAATCGAAAGCATCTGGTCCGGCCTCGGCGCCGGCATAGTCATCGGGCTGATCGCCCGCATCCTGGTGCCGAGCATGCAACCCATCGGCTGCCTAATGACGATCCTCCTGGGCATCGTGGGTGGTGCCGGTGGAGCGTTGATCGGCAATGCTGCTGGTTGGGGATTCTGGCTCACCTTCGCTACGCAGATCGTGATTGCCTCGATCCTGGTCGCGATCGTCGCCGCTCTGTTCCGCAAGGGATCCTCCTCCTAGCCGGAGCTCCATGATCAAAGGGGTGTAGTACCCCAATTCCCTCCTGAGAGGGTCGATTTGCTGGGTAAATGGGCTCGTGGCTGTTAGGAATGCACCATGACACATAAGACCCCCACCCTGGCACGACGCGCAGTCGCGGTCGCCGCGACTCTCGCGCTCGGTGCAGCATCCCTACTCATCGCCACACCAGCGGCGAATGCCGCCCCTGGCGACATCACCAATTTCACGGTGGGAACGAGGCCGATCGGCCTGGCTCCCGACGCCGCAGGAAATCTGTGGTCCGCGAACATTGGCTCCCAGACGATCTCGAGAGTGTCGCTTGCCGGCGCGGTGACCAACTACGCACTGAGTCGGCAGAACCCGCAGCTGATCGTCGCGGGGTCGGACAACGCTATGTGGTTCACCTACGAGCGCGACGCTGCTATCGGGCGCATCACCCCGGATGGTGTGGTGACGGACTTCGCTAACGGGGTTCCCGGACCCGGCTTCGACATCGCCCTTGGGCCGGACAACGCGCTGTGGATCACGGTGCCTACCCAAAAGCAGGTTATCCGGATGACCACCGCCGGTGCGGTGACCGCCTACGACACCGGGAATGCCGCCGCTCAATTCATCACCCCCGGTCCCTCTGGCAGCAACCGCATGTACATGACTTTGCCGCAGGTAAACAAGATCGGCGTGATCACCATGCAGGGTCAGTTCTCCACGATCGACGGGCCCGATGGAGCAACCGCGATGTCGGACATCATCACCGTTGGCAACAACGTGTGGTTCGGGTCGGCGACGAACAACACGGTAAGGCTCACCCGGATCGTGAACGACTCCAGCTTCATCCAGGTGCTGGCACCACAGATACCCACTCCGGGTTTCTTCGGCCTGGGTCGTGACAACACGATGTGGATCACGGACGGCACTCAGAACACCGTGAACCACTTCACGAATGCCGGCGCCTTCGTGGCCGGCTACTCCACCGGGGCAGTTCCTGGGTTCCCCGTGCAGGCGCTCGACGGCAACGTGTGGGTGACCATTCCCGGTAGCAACGCGGTCGCCCGCATCCTGACCGGCGTAGTGCCGACGGTCGAGAACTCTCCCACGCTGACCCCGACCACGAACCTCGTCGCAGGAACGCCCATCACGGTGAGCAACGGGACCTGGGACAACGTGCCCTCTAGCTACAACTACCAGTGGCAGGTGTGCCAGACGGCTGAGGCGACCACATGCGCCGACAAGGCCGGTGCAACTGGGTCGACCTACACAGTCGCAACCGAGGATGTCGGCAAGTACCTGCGCGCGGGTGTGGCTGCCGTCAACCTCAACGGTGCTGGCACCACGGCCTACACGGCGATCGTGGCGACTGGTGCGGCTCCAGCTCCCCCGGCGCCTAGCCCCACACCGCTTACTCCCGCAACCGGCGACACTGCAACCATCGGCAACGGTGCCTCGATGACTCTGGACGCGCCTTCCAGGCAGAAGCGCGGCAAGGGCGCGTGGTACGAGGTCGTATTCACTGCATCGGATGCCCAGGGCACCGTGGTGTTCGAGTTCACCAAGGGTTCACGATCGGTCACCAAGACGGCCACCATCGCCAGTGGTGTTGCCGAGTACCGGTGGAAGGCTCCGAAGAAGTGGCGCAAGGGTGCCACGAGCGTCTCGGCAACCTACGTGCCCGCGGCCGGTTCGCCATACACGGCGGCCGAGGTCAAGGACACGGTCCGCATCCGCTAGCTCATTCGCTCACGCATACGCAACGAGCCGAGGGCCCCGGAGTTATCCGGGGCCCTCGCGCGTGTGCACTAGCGTGCTCGGATGACCAATCGTCAAATCACCTTGGCCAAGCGTCCTGAGGGCGACGTCACATCCGAGTGCTTCTCGACCGTGGAGGCGCCGATGCCGGTTCCTGGTTCCGGTCAGGTGCTCGTCGAGGTGGAGTGGCTGTCGATTGATCCGACGATTCGCATGTGGATGGCTATGGACACCTATCTGCCCGCGATCGAGATCGGTGCGCCCATCCGAAGCGCGGGGATGGGAACAGTCATCGAGTCCAATGACGCCGCGATCCCGGTGGGAGCGCGACTCTTCGGCACTCCCGGCTGGCAGCAGTACGCGGTCATGGGGTCGCGCGATCAGGCGGTGCCCGATGGCGTGGATCCCACTGCCGCCTTGAGTGTCTTCGGCATTACCGGACTCACCGCCTACTTCGGCCTGCTGGACGTGGGTCGACCGCAGGAGGGTGAGACAGTCGTGGTGTCCGGAGCTGCAGGATCGACGGGTTCGATCGCAGGTCAGATCGCCAAGATCAAGGGCTGCCGAGTGGTCGGAATCGCCGGTACCGATGACAAATGTCGATGGCTGACCGAGGACCTTGGCTTCGATGCAGCGATCAACTACCGATCACAGAACGTGGCCAAGGAGCTTCGACAGCACTGCCCGAGTGGGATCGATGTGTTCTTCGACAACGTCGGGGGAGAGATCCTCGAAGCAGCTCTCGCCAATCTCGCTCTTCGCGGACGAGTGGTTATGTGCGGTGCGATCAGTCAATACAACGACGCAATGCCGCTCCCCGGGCCTCGGAATCTCTCCGTGCTCATCTCTCAGCGGGGTCGCATGGAGGGCTTCATCATCTTGGACTATCTCTCCAGGTCCGGGGAGGCCATCGCAGACCTTGCTGGCTGGGTGATGAGCGGCCAACTCGCCTACAAAGTCGACGTCATGGAAGGACTCGACTCCGCCCCTGAAGCACTCAGGAAGCTCTTCACCGGAGCGAATGAGGGCAAGATGCTCGTGCACCTGTAGGTGGGCAATGCCGACAGGCAGCCGCTCTGGTGGGCGATACAGGATTTGAACCTGTGACCTCTTCCGTGTCAAGGAAGCGCGC
>JBMTHB010000053.1:0-8054 GCA_049435845.1 Candidatus Nanopelagicales bacterium
AGTGGATCGCCGAAGTGCCACGGGACACCCGAATCCGCATCGCCTTCGGGTGCCGGTACCGCCCCCGGCGTCACAGATCCTCGATCGGCTCGCGAGTCGGGGCGGGCTGTCCGACGCACTGGGCGCAGCGCCCATGTATGGACACGTGGGAGATATCCGTGTGGAAGCCGTAGGTCTGGCGGAGGTCGCCGACGAATGCATCGGCTACTGCCGCTGGGACACTCTGCACATCGCCGCAGGTATCGCACACCAGATGGATATGTACGTGTTCATCGATCGCGTGGTACGTAGGGGCACCGTGCCCGATGTGCGCGTGTGTCACCAATCCGACTGCTTCCAGGACTTCCAAGGTCCGGTAGACGGTGGAGAGATTGACCCCCGAGGCGGTGTGCTGCACCTCGGTGAGGATCTCCTCCGGCGTTCCGTGCCGGAGTGTCTCCACAGCTTCGAGCACCAGTTGCCGTTGAGGTGTGATGCGAAAGCCGTGCTCGCGGAGCCGCTGCTCCCAGTCCTCGGCCATCGTCAGGCCTGCTTCGGATCCTGCTCGGCGGATTCTGGAGGTGATGCGTCTTCGCGCACGAGTGAGGCGGCGAGGTGGTTCTGCAACGGCTGACCCACGGCTGCCATGTCGAATGTCCACAGCAGCTTCCCGTCCACAAGTCCGTACAGACGCTCGCCCTCGGTGTACTCCTTCGCGGTTCGAGAACGCATGACCGCATCGGTGCGAAGCGTGGCGCGTGCGCCGGTGATCGTCGCATTCTCCAGCCCGGTCACCTCGACCGATCCGTACCAGATCTCGGCGAATCCGGTCGGGTGGTCCAACGTGAGCTCCACACCGTTCTCCGGTCGCGGCCGCCAGAACCCGGCCTCGGTGGCAAGCGGACGTACCTGATTGCCGTCGTCGTCCAGCAGCCAACTTCGCGACCAATACGACAGGAAGGGTCGACCATCGGTGGAAAACGAGACCTCCTGCCCGAAGCGGAAATCCTCGATCGTCGGGTATTGGCCGGTCCCCACGCCCACCCAGCGACCGATCAACCAGGACAGGTGCGCCAGTTCGTCGGGAAGGCCGGCGACCATACCTAGCTCTGACCCTTGAACAGCTTGTAGACAACGTAGAAGGAGAACCAACCCGCCGCCGCGATGGCGATGACCAGAAGTCCGGTGTAGACGATCTCGAGCATGGTGGGCAATCTACCGGCTCACGAATCGGCTGCGAGAACCTGCGCCAACGCGGCGACCACGTCGGCCGTCCGCGGTTGACCGGTGGCACGGCGCACCTCATTGCCGGATGCATCGAGGAACACCACCGTGGGCGTGGACTCGATATTCCAACGGCGCGTCAAGTCCAGGTCCTCGTCGGCATCGTTGTCGACGATCTCGATGTCGACGGTCTCGATTCCGGGCACATCGGTGAGGAGTTCGTCGACGACATGGCGCACGATCCGCCTGGTCGCACGACACGGCTGGCAGAAGGCGCTCGAGAACTGGACGATCGTGGCCGTGGTGCCCAAGCGGACACCGGTAGGCAAACGCGTCACGCGAGATGCAACTCGCTCGCCCATTTGCCGATGCGATCCATGGTCTGCAGGTCGACGGTTGATTCAGCGTGCGCGAAGCCGGGCACGATGATCACCTCCGCTCGGGAGTTCCGCGCCTCGAGGGCGGCTCGTTCAAGTACCCGCGCATGCTCCACGGGGAAGTAGTGGTCGATATCGCCGTGGACGACGAGCAGCGGGAAGTCGCCCATGCGCCGCACGCTCTCCTCCGGCGACCACGGCGGTGGCTCGGGCCACGGTGTGGAAGTCATGCGAACCCCGCGTGTGCGGAGTACGGCCCGACCGGCGGGATTCTCGATGAGTCGGTGGACCAGGCGCATCACCTTGGTGCCGCGGTAGAACCAGAAGCCGGGGGAACTCACGCTGACCACTGCGTCGGGGCGATGCTCGGGCGTGTGCACTCTGCCGGGCGCGAGCGCACCATGGCGCAACACCACCGACCCCCCCATGGAGAACCCGACGGTAACGACCGAATCGGCTCCGGTGTGGGTGCGCACGTGTCCCACGGCTGCGTCGACGTCTAGCACCTCGTCGAACCCCACGGTGCACAGACCGGTGGACTGTCCATGGCCGCGTTGATCGATGGAGAGCACATCGCCGAATCGGGACAGGTGGGCCTGGACTGCCTGTACCCGAGGTTCACGCCAACTTCCCGTGAAGCCATGCGCAAGTACGAAGGCCACTCCAGGAGATGACCCCGGGCGACCGGGCACCCAGCCCGCACTGATCGTCTCGCCGTCGACGGTGACCACCTCGATCTCCTCCGGCTGGAAGTCCAGCGGGGGATGGTCGAGCGCGAATTCCGACTTCTTGTGGGTCAGCGCCATAGGCACATTCTGGCTCACTGGGAGACCGCGTACCCTGGCCCTGGGGAGTTTCCCCACGGTTCCCGGGTGGCTACGGCAGGAGGCGCTATGCGGCTGATCTTGCTCACTCGGGCGATGGAATCCTCCGCTGAGGTGCTGCCGTCACTTGCGCTGCTCGCACATCACGTTCGGATCATGGCGGCCGAACCCACCGCGCTGCTCGCCGCGCCAGAAGCCGACGCGCTGCTGGTCGACGGACGCCGGGACCTGCCGGCGGTCCGGGGACTGACCCGCTTGCTCCGCCAGACCGGAGTGGACATCCCGGTCATCGTCGTCACCACCGAAGGCGGTCTGCCGGCCATTCAGTGGGACTGGGGTATGGACGAGATCCTGGTCGACACCACATCCCCGGCCGAGGTCGAAGCCCGGCTCCGTCTCGCGGTGTCCCGCAACGGCCAACCGATCGGCTCCGCGCCCGACGAGCCGGGTGAGATCCGCTCCGGTGATCTGCATATAGACGAAGCGAGCTACTCCGCGCGGTTGAGGAACCGGAGCCTGGACCTCACTTTCAAGGAGTTCGAACTTCTGAAGTTCCTCGCACATCATCCGGGTCGGGTCTTCACTCGAGCTGTACTCCTGCAGGAGGTCTGGGGATACGACTACTTCGGTGGTACCCGGACAGTCGACGTCCACGTCCGACGGCTGCGCGCCAAACTCGGCCCCGAGTACGAAGCGCTCATCGGTACGGTCCGCAACGTCGGTTACCGGTTCGTGCCCGAACGTTCCGATGCACAGACCCTGGCCACCTTGGACGACTCGATAGCCGTCGACTCCGCCGACAGGAGCTAGAGCGATGAGCGAGATCTCGCTCTTCTCGTACGACCATCTCGATCACGGTCACATCCACGAAGTGCAAGATCTGCTGGCTGCCGCGACTGACGCCGATGGAGTGCGTCCCCTGAGCGAACATGTGTGGATGCACGTGATCCATGGCGGCGATGAGCGCGCCCGCCACATTCTTGGACGCACGTCCTCCGGCCAGTTGATCGGCTATGCGCACCTGGACGCGACGGATGAGGTGGATGGACCGAGCGCTGAACTCGTCGTGCACCCGGAGTCCCGGCGGCAGGGGGTGGGACGTGCTCTCGTTACGCACATGCTCGCTGAGACCGATGGGCGCCTGCGTTTGTGGGCGCACGGCGAGCACATCGCCGCAACCCGACTGGCGGCCTCGTTGGGCTTCGAACAACACCGCACGCTGTGGCAGATGCGTCGATCACTGCACGCATCGATCCCGGAGCCACGATTCCCGGAAGGAATACAGGTGCGATCCTTCGAAGTCGGATCCGACGAGATGCCGGTCCTCGCTCTCAACGAGAACGCCTTCCGGCACCTACCCGATCAGGGATCGTGGACCAGCGATGATCTTCGTCGCAGGGAGAAGGAAGCCTGGTTCGACCCGGCTGGCTTCCTGCTCGCCTGGACTGTCGATCATGAGTTGGCCGGTTTCCACTGGACGAAGGTGCACGGCGCACATCGACCGCACGGAAGGTCGATCGCGACTCACGCCCACGATGGACTTCACGAGCACAGCCACGAGCACAGTCACGAAGCGATCGGCGAGGTCTACGTGCTGGCCGTCGCTCCCGGCTGGCAAGGAAGCGGTCTGGGCCGAGCCTTGACCTTGGCAGGGCTGAACCACCTTCGTCGGTTGGGTCTCGACCAGGTGATGCTGTATGTGGACGCTGCGAACATGGCAGCCATCCGCCTGTACGAATCCCTGGGTTTCGTGAGGTGGGATACCGATGTCATGTACCGCTCGGGCCGGTGATCGGCCCGACGCCCGTTCACTTCGCTGTGGCACCATCGGGCGGTGACCACCCAGGACTTCTCCGATACCAGCGCGCTACCGCCGGTCTCGGAGGACGCTGCGGATCGGGTGCGGCTTGTCGACGAGGATCTACCGCCTGATCGGTTCTTGGATCGGGAACTCTCGTGGCTCGCCTTCAACCAGCGGGTGCTCGAACTCAGTCAGGACCCCGAGCTGCCTCTGCTGGATCGAACCAAGTTCCTGGCGATCTTCGCCAGCAACCTCGACGAGTTCTTCATGGTGCGGGTTGCCGGCCTGAAGCGACGCATCGCCACCGGGATCGCGGTGCAGTCGGCCAGTGGCTATGCCCCTCGCGAGGTGCTCGAGTCCATCTGGGCCCGCGCCTACGAACTGCAGATACGCCAGGCTGACATCTTCCGTCACGAGATCCGTCCAGCCCTGGAGGGCCAGGGCATCGACGTCCTGCGCTGGGAGGAGTTGACGCCGATCGAGAAGACTGAGATGGATCGGTTCTTCGATGATCAGGTATTCCCGATCCTCACCCCGCTCGCAGTAGACCCCTCGCATCCCTTCCCGTACATCAGCGGCCTTTCCCTCAACTTGGCCGTCGTCGTCCGTAACCCCGCCACCGGGAATGAACTATTCGCACGCGTGAAGGTGCCACCGCTACTGCCACGATTCGTCAAGGTCGGCCCGCAGCGGTTCGTGCCGCTGGAGGATGTGATCTCCGCTCATCTGGACGAACTGTTCCCTGGCATGGAGATCTGCGAACATCACACGTTCCGCGTTACCAGGAACGAGGACGTCGAGGTGGAGGAGGACGACGCCGAGAACTTGCTCAAGGCACTCGAACGTGAACTCGTGCGTCGTCGTTTCGGCCCACCCGTCCGACTCGAGGTAGAGGAAACGATCGATCCTCACGTGCTCGAGTTGCTGGTGAGCGAACTGGACGTCTCCGATCAGGAGGTGTTCAGACTCCCCGGTCCACTGGACATGACCGGTCTGTGGAGCATCGTCGGCCTCGATCGCGACGACCTCAAGCAGCGCAAATTCGTACCCAAAACGTCTCGGCAGCTCAGCGAAGTCGAAAGCGCAAAAGCACCGGACATCCTGTCGATCGTTCGTGAACGAGATGTCCTGTTGCACCATCCATACGACTCCTTCTCCACCAGCGTGCAGCTGTTCCTCGAGCAAGCTGCCGTCGATCCCAACGTGCTAGCCATCAAGCAGACGCTGTACCGGACGTCCGGCGATTCCCCGATCGTCGTCGCGCTCATTCGGGCGGCCGAAGAGGGCAAACAGGTTCTCGCTGTAGTGGAGATCAAAGCTCGCTTCGATGAACAGAACAACATCGAGTGGGCGCGTAAGTTGGAGCAGGCCGGTGTCCACGTCGTGTACGGACTCGTCGGCCTGAAGACGCACAGCAAACTGTCGATGGTGGTCCGAAGCGACGGCGATCAACTGCGACGCTACTGCCACATCGGTACGGGCAACTATCACCCGAAGACAGCGCGTGTGTATGAGGACTTCGGTCTCCTGACGTCGAACCCCGATGTCGGGGAGGACGTCTCGAATCTGTTCAACGTGCTGTCCGGCTATTCCCGCAACACCGAGTACCAGCGCTTCCTGGTGGCGCCTCACTCGGTGCGTGCGGGCCTGATCGAACGCATCGATCGCGAGATCGCCCATCAGGTCGCCGGCCGGACCGCTGGCATCCGGTTCAAGTGCAATGCGCTCGTCGACGAGGAGATCATCGATGCGCTCTACCGGGCATCTTCGGCCGGCGTGCCCATCGAGATCTGGGTACGTGGCATCTGTGCGCTAAGGCCGGGGATGCCGGGATTCAGCGACACCATCCGAGTGCGCAGCATCCTGGGACGATTCCTCGAGCATTCCCGGGCCTACTGCTTCGCCAACGGCGGCAACCATTCGGTGTGGATCGGATCCGCGGACTTGATGCATCGCAATCTCGATCGCCGAGTGGAGACGCTGGTCAGCCTGGCCGACCCGGAGCAGATAGCGGAGGTCTACGACCTGTTCGACTTCGCTTTCTCCCACGACACGGCGGCCTGGGATCTGGACATCAATGGTCAGTGGCATCGACAACTCGTGGACGCCGACGGCCGACCGCTTCGTGATCTGCAGGAGTACCTGATCGGCAAGAAGAGCAAGCGCCTGAGTGCGCTGGGAAGCGCGTGAGCGGCGTTACGGAACACCGGGAAGTCGAATACAAGTACCGGGTGCCCGCGAACCTCGAAATAGACGTCGCGGCACTGCTGACGCAACTCGTGTCATCGGTGAGTGTCGAGCCGCAGCGATCGATGTTCGCGACTTACTACGACACATCGAATCTCACATTGCTCCGCTGGGGAATCACTCTTCGTTATCGCACGGGGGGCGGTGATGACGGCTGGCATATGAAGATCCCGGGCGATGAATCCGCCAGCACCGTGGTTCGCGACGAGATTCGCATCGATGCGGATCCCGGTGCGGTCCCGATCCAATTAGCGTCCATCGTGTCACCGCTCATCCGGCGCCAGGAGATCCTCGCCTTGGCCGTCGTGCACACCGAGCGCCAGCCTTTCCTCGTGACCGGCCAGAGCGGTGAACGCCTTCTCGAAGTCGTCGACGACTCGGTCGAGGTAGGGGCCCCCGGTGATCGTCCCACCTCGAGATTCCGAGAGATCGAGGTCGAGCTCCTCTCAGATGACGCACTGGTACTCGCGCGGTCGATCGGCGATGCACTCGTTGCGGCAGGGGTCGCAGGCACTTCGGTGAGCAAAGCAGCGGCGGCCCTCGGTAGACGCGCGTCGGAACCACCGGACGTGCCCGTTGTCCACTACCCCGATCACGATGCCCCGGCGATCGACGCCCTGCAGGCAATATTCAGCAGATACGTCCGTGATCTGCTACTCGCCGATGTAGGTGTACGTCGTGGGCGACCCGACTCCGTCCACCAGATGCGTGTTGCATGCCGCCGCCTTCGCGGCGCTCTCGCAACATTCCGCCCACTCCTCGATGGCGACGCCACGACCTTCCTTAGGGAGGAACTCGCCTGGCTCGCCACGGAACTCGGCCACGTCCGCGATACCGAGGTCCAGATCGCGGTCTTGGGCGAGGCCATTACCGATGAGGAGACGCTGGCCTTCATCATGCAACATCTCACCCAAAGGCTGCGAGCGACCGAATCCAGCTCCCTCGCCGCCTTACGCAGTGATCGACACGACTTCCTCATCGAGGACCTCATCCTGCTAGTGGGTGAGCCGCCCGTAAGTCCCTCGGCCTTCGAATCGGTCACAGCAGCGATAGCGCCATGCGTTGCCAAGCCATGGCGGAAGCTCGCGCGAAGCGTCGAACGATCGTCTGGAGTCGCCGACGGGGAAACGTGGCATCGGATTCGGATCAATGCCAAAAGGGCCCGGTACGCCGTGGAGGCGGTGGCGCCGATGTTCGGTTCGGACTACCGGCGATTAGGGAAATCCTTATCTTGGGTGACCGACACCCTGGGTTCCCGGCAAGATGCACAAGTGTCCGTTCTCACCTTGCAGGAGATCGCCGCGCAAGCACCGGCCGAGATCGCCTACCGACTCGGGCAGTACGCAGCGCGCCGTGAGATGACCGGTGATTCGGACGTGCGCATGTTCCTGGAACGTTGGCCAGCCATCGCCGAGCAGGCACGACTGTTAGGGCTCGACTGATGGCGAAAGTCAGCGATCCGATCCGGGCTGCGGGTGTGGTGGTCTTCCATCCCGACGATCGCACCGACCAGCGTTTCCTAGCGGTGCACCGTCCCAGCCGCAAGGACTGGTCATTGCCGAAGGGCAAAGTGGACTCAGGTGAGACCGTTCCATGCGCGGC
>JBMTHB010000054.1:0-7990 GCA_049435845.1 Candidatus Nanopelagicales bacterium
CCGAAGGTCATCGCCCATCACCAACTCGGCGAGAGCGCTGTCTTCTGCAGCGAAGCCTTCGTCGCGGCTTGCGGTCTTGGCCGCCTGCACCAGATCCAGGGCTCGGTAGGGGGCGGGGGTGGCGCCGTGGATGCGCGCGTCGACGCCCGCGCGGTAGCCGTCCACCACCTGATCCCAGGACGCACGGTCGATGTCGGCGCGCGGCGCCTGGATGCGACCGGCGATGACATCATCTGCCCACATCAAGGAGCGCTCCAGGAAGTCCGCCGACTCGAATACCGCATCGACGATCCCCAAGTCCAAGGCCTGTGCGGGACGCAACTGCTTGTTCTGGTTCATCGAATTGTTGATGATGACGTCGAGCGCCTTCTGCGGACCGATCAGGTTCGGAAGAATCCAAGCCCCGCCCCAACCGGGGATCAAACCTAAGAACACCTCTGGCAGCGACAGGCCGGCCGCGCTGGCGTCGAGAGTGCGGTAATCGCAGTGCAGCGCCAGTTCCATGCCTCCACCCATGGCAGCTCCGTTCACGAACGCGAACGTGGGGAGCGACGTCTCTCCGAGTTTCCGAAAGACGTCATGCCCCAATCTCCCGAAGGCCTCGATGACGCTGGCGTCGGTAACCATGCCTATGGCCGATAGATCCGCACCGACGGCGAAAATGAACGGTTTACCGGTGACACCGATGCCGACTACGCCCGGCGTTGCAAGCGCCTCGTCGATGGCCGCCTGCAGCGACGTCAGACCCTGGAGGCCGAAGGTGGAGGGACGCGTGTGATCACGGCCATTGTCGATAGTGATGAGTGCGAAGGTCCCCGACGGGATCTCCACTAGACGGAGTTTCGCCTCGGTCACGACCTCCTCCGGTGCGGTCGGGGTGGTCGTGCCAGTCGATGACATCAGGAGTTCTCCTCGACTCGTTCCCAGATGACCGTTCCACCCATGCCCAGTCCGATGCACATCGTGGTGATGCCGTAGCGGGCACTTGGGTTCATGCTGAAGTCGCGGGCGAGGTTGGTCATCAATCGGATGCCGCTGGAGGCGAGCGGATGCCCCACCGCGATCGCGCCGCCCATGGGGTTCACCCGTGGATCGTCGTCGGCGATGCCGAAGTGGTCGAGGAATGCGAGCACCTGGACGGCGAACGCCTCGTTGATTTCGAAGAGGTCGATGTCCTCGATGGACAGTCCGGCTTTGGCCAAGGCCTTGATGGTGCTAGGTACCGGTCCCACGCCCATGACTTCGGGCTCTACGCCTGCGAAGGCGAAGCTGACCATGCGCATTTTGGCCGCCAAGCCCAGCTCACGTGCAACGGTCTCAGAGGCCAAAATCGCACCGGTGGCTCCGTCGGTAAGAGCAGAGGCGTTTCCGGCGGTCACTCGACCGTGCGGGCGGAACGGTGTGCGCAACCCCGCCAATCCCTCGATGGATGTTCCGGGTCGAGGTCCTTCGTCGACCGTG
The DNA here is from genome assembly GCA_049435845.1 of Candidatus Nanopelagicales bacterium. Lineage (GTDB taxonomy): Bacteria > Actinomycetota > Actinomycetes > S36-B12 > S36-B12 > S36-B12. The sequence goes on from JBMTHB010000054.1 coordinate 1,462, forward strand.
ACGAAGCCCCAGCCGTTCTCAGAGTCGCGTACGGCCACCGGAACCAGATCAGGCTGAAGTAGGCCGTTCGCGTAGGCCTTGGCGGTCTTGTCCTGACTGCCGACCGCGAAGGCATCCGCTCGTTCCTTGGTCAGGTGGGGGAAGCGGGCGTGCAGGTTCTCGGCCGTCTTGCCCATCAGCAGTGCCTCGGGGTCGACCAATTTTTCGGCCAGGTAGCGCGGGTTGGGGTCGATGCCTTCGCCCATGGGATGGCGCGTCATGTGCTCCACTCCACCGGCGATAGCGATGTCGTAGGCGCCGGCCATGATCGAGGCCGAGAGCGTGGTGACGGCGGTCATCGCACCTGCGCACCACCGATCGATCGAGTATCCGGGGACTGTCGCCGGGAGTCCGGCCAGAAGTGCCACGGAGCGGCCGATATTCATGCCCTGATCGCCGGTTTGCGTCGCGGCGGCGATGGCGACGTCGTCGACTCGCTCCGGTGGCAGATTCGAGTTCCGCCGCAGCAGTTCGCGGATCACCTTCACCATCAGGTCATCGGCTCGAGTCTGCGCGTAGAGGCTGCCTGCTCGGGCGAACGGGGTGCGGGCCCCATCGACGAAGACGACCGGCGAAATGTCCATGCTGCTCCCTAGGTTCGACGCGGGAGCGATGTTACTCGCTAGTAACTTGTGTTGCCAGAGCCCTACGCAGTGATCGCGCCCCGCAGCAGCGGTCCGCACAACTCGATCTGCCACGGGCGAGCGCCACCGGAGCGGAGCGCCTGGTCCAGATCACCCGGCACTGCCCAGCACACGGCGCGCACGAGATCGGGGGAGAGCAGCATCTCCGGAGCGATGCCCCACTCGTCGGCGAGTGCGCCGACGCCCTCGCGGGCGCGGGCCAGGCGCTCCGCGGCGTCAGGGTCCTTGTCCGCCCAGGAGCGAGCCGGCGGCGGGCCGTCTCCGCGAGGCGGTCGAGTGGGCCATTGATCCTTCGGCAGCGCACGAGCGCGTTCGATGGCCTGCCACCACTCGCGGCGGAAGCGACCGGCACCTCGACCGTGGAAGCCCTTGGTCGCCATCAGGGAGTCGAGCGAACCGGGGTCGGCCTTCACGGCGGCGATGATCGCCGAATCCGGCAGTATCCGACCGGGGGCGGTGTCGCGATCGGCGGCGATGGTGTCGCGTGCCCACCACAGTTCCCGAGCCACGGCCCATTCCCGCGGATTCTTCAAGGTATGCATGCCCGAGAGGCGTCGCCACGGATCGGCCCCTCGCTCCTTCGGCTGGAAGGCGAGCAGATGGGTGAACTCCTGCTCCGCTATCTCCCATCTGCCCCGCTTGTGCAGATCGGCGGAGAGGATCTCCCTGAGTTCGGCGAGCGGTTCGACATCCAGCGCCGCGTATTGCAGTTGCTCGGTGCTGAGCGGTCGTTGGGACCAATCCGCCGCTCCGTGGCCCTTCTCGAGGTTGCGTCCAAGTTCGCTCGCGACCAGGCCGGCAAGACTGACTTTCTCGCGACCGAGCAGCCGTGCGGCGACCTCGGTGTCGAACAATGCAGTCGGTCGCATACCAACTTCGGCCAAGCAGGGCAGATCCTGAGTTGCAGCGTGCAGGATCCACTCGGTATCGCCGATTGCATCACCCAGCATGGACAAGTCTGGGACATCGATCGGATCGATCAGTGCCGTTCCTGCGGACTCACGGCGAACTTGCACCAGGTAAGCGCGTGCGGAGTACCGATAACCCGAAGCTCGTTCGGCGTCCAAGGCAACCGGTCCGGTGCCCACGCGAAGTGCTGCTGCGTAGCGACGTAATCCATCGGTCGTCGTGATGACCGGTGCCGCACCGTCACGCAGTTCGAGATCCGGAAGTGGATCGTGCGTCGTGTCGGCTTCGCTCACGAAGTGCGACCCCGGTGCGCTGCCACATGGGCCACGCCCGACGGCAGTGGTGGCAGTCCCGCTACTCGGGAGAGGATGTCTATCCAGGCGTCGAGATGGTCGGTGATGGACTCCGAGACGTCATCTGAACCACTGGGCGCCAGCGGTGTCCAGGACGCCCGAACCTCCACGAGTCCGTCGCCTGGACGCTCGGCCATGGTGCCGAAGGATGTGCCGGATGAGATTGTGACCGTTCCCCCGACCTGCGTCACGGGAAGGAACTCCAGGGAATCGGTGACCCAGGTCCAGGCGACTTCATGGATGAGCGGATCGACGAGCATTTCCGGTTCCACGTCGCATCGCGCGAACACCACAACGCGGAAAGTGCCGGCCCACTCGTCCACGCCATCGGGGTCGTGCAATAGCACGAAGCGTCCGGTGGCCGAGTCGGAGAACTCCGCCAGATCCGAGCCCATGGGTACCGCGTCGGCTACGAAGGTGATCGCGTGGGGTGCGAGCCGTTGAGGCGCGGGTGCCTGCTCGAGTATGAATTCCGGTCGTATCGAGACGGAGGAGAGGCGCTCGACGGCAGCAACGAACGCATGGTCGTCGGAAGGGACGCTTTGCACTCCGGCAGGCTACGTCGCCTGATCACCGATCGCGGGGGGCCACGCCGTGGAATGGGCTGGGGTGATCGTTAGTGGTCGGTCGACAGTCGTACCGCGATGGAATTGATGCAAAAGCGCAGATCCGTGGGAGTCGGGTACCCCTCGCCTTCGAACACGTGACCGAGGTGACCACCACACGAGGCGCATCGAACTTCAGTTCGCGGATGCCCCAAGGAAGAGTCCTCTAGGTACACGACCGAATCGCCGGCCAACGGCGCATAGAAGCTCGGCCATCCGCAGTGCGAGTCGAACTTGGTGTCGCTGCGAAACAATTCAGCGCCGCATCCCCGGCACGCATAGACCCCAGGTGTCTTCGTATCCGTGTACTCACCCACGAATGGCGGCTCGGTTCCCGCATCGCGCAATACTTGGTACTCCTGGTGTGTCAGCGAACTTCGCCATTCGTCCTCAGTCCGGACCACCGGATAACTCGATCCATCGGGTCGATTCGCGCCGTCCTGAGCGGGAGTGGAATGACTCATACCCCCATGCTAGGTGCGCGCTCCTGGAGCAGATCGATCAGCGTGCGACCCCGAACCCGTTCGGTGTCCACCTGCAGTCTGTTCCAGACCTCCGGAACCGAAGCACGTGCTGGGGCGCCGGACATGGCGCGATAATCGGCTATCACCACCAGGGATCGGAGCCACACGATGAGCGACATGCTGGACATCCGCAGCGCATGGTTGAGCGATGGGGAGTTGGAGTCAGCTCGAGAACGCGTCCCGATGGTGTACATCGATGCGGTCCCGGTACGGACAGACGAGCGTGGTCAAGTGCAGGAGGTGGGATTGCTCCTTCGTGGGATGCCGGACGGATCGATCAGCAGGGCCGTGGTGACCGGCCGGGTGCTGTACGGGGAGCGCATTCGCGATGCTCTGTTGCGGCATCTGGAAAAGGATCTCGGCCCTATGGCTCTACCGCAGGTACCGGTGTCACCTCAGCCCTTCACGGTCGTCGAGTATTTCCCCGACGCGGAGGTGACCGGTTTCCACGACCCGCGCCAGCACGCCGTCTCGCTCGCGTTCGTGGTCGCAATCGACGGCGACTGCGCTCCGAGCCAAGACGCTCTGGACCTCGTGTGGGTCACCCCCGAGGAAGCGACCCGTGCTGACTTCCAGTCCGAGATGAGCGGTGGACAAGGACGCCTGGTACGCATGGCGCTGGCCCATTGCGGCCTACTGCCCTGAACCCGACCCGCGTCTAGTTCGATCGAGGTGGGAAATTCGGCGATCGTTTCTCCGCGCGCGCCCGCAGGGCCTCGGCCAGGTCCGGAAGATCGAAGGCAGCGGACATCTCCACCAGCGATGCCGCCACAGCCTCGGCCAGTACCTGTGCGTCCGCAGCGATGAGTTGTCGCTTCATGGTCGCGACGGACGCAGGTGATGATGACGCGACCACGTCGGCTGCCCACCCCAGCGCTGCGCCCACTGGATCGGTGGTCACGTGGGCGAGTCCGAGTTCACCGGCGCGCGCACCCGAGATGGTGCGACCGGTGATGAGTAGATCCGTGGCTGCGGGGAGCCCGATCAATCGTGGCAACAACCATGCGATCCCGTATTCGGCTACCAAGCCCAAGCGAGCGAAGGTGGTGCTCATCGTCGCGTCGGGGTGAACGAAGCGGGCATCCGCGCTCACGGCGAGCACGAAGCCGATGCCCGCGCATGGTCCGTTGATGGCCGTCACGATGGGCGTGCCGAGCGTGAGCGCCACGATCGGCAGAGTGGAGACGTCCTGGCCGGAGACGTAACCCTGCAGGTCGGTTATCGAGCCACTCAGAGTGGACAGGTCTGCGCCCGAACAGAACCCACGTCCGGCACCGGTCACCACGATGGCCCGGGTTCCGGGGTCATCGTCGAGGTCCTGCAGCAGGCGTGCGTACGCCGGACCCATCTCGGGGGTGAGCGCGTTGAGCCGCTCAGGGCGATTCAGCGTGACGAGTGCGATCGAGTCTCGGTGTTCGACGAGGAGGGTGGGCTCGGCCGAAGTAGGGTTCGTGGACATCGTGCAACCCAAGCACTTTGCATTGCGGGAGGCAACATGACCAACGAACCTGGCTCGCTCGCCAAGAGACCCGATAAGAAGGGTGTCACTCTCGGATGGCGCGGCATCGTGCTGATCATCATCGCCGTCATCCTGCTGGTCTTCGCCGTGCAGAACCTGCAGACTGCCCCCGTCAATTTCCTCGGCGCGACGGTCGATGTCTGGGTATGGCTGCTGGTCATCGCGAGCTTCATTCTGGGCATGCTGCTCGGTGGGACCGTTCGTGCGGGGGCTCGCAAACTGCGCAAGCGGAAGCCGGCCAAGCCCTAGTCAGCCACACGCCGGCCGAATGTTCGGTGTCCTGGCGCAAAACGCTATTCGTAGGGGTCTACACCCAGCAGTGTTTCGTCCTCGGGTGTCAGATGCTGCTCAGGCTCGTCGTACTGGTCGAACGAGGGGTCGGCCCGCTCGGCATCGGTCTCGTCGTCGAGATAGGCATCGGCCGAAGGATCGAGATCGTCGACGGTATGCATGGCGGACTCCTCAGCAGGGATCCAGGGTCGAGGTGTCAACCCACCGGCGTGCATCGGATCGTCACTCGCGTCCTCGGCGTCTTCAATCGCCAACCAGAACTCGGTGTCCTCCAGCGGATACTCCAGTCCATCGAGGGAGCCCTCGCCGGCGCCCCCATCGAGCGCATTGTGGATCGCCTCAGCCTCCATCACCATGCTCAGGTGTTCTGCCTGGTCGGCTGCGTCGCCCGCTGGTCCACCGTCGTAGGCGGTTGCCCGGGCAACTTCATCGGGAGAATCACCGTGGGTGGTCATGGCGCACTCCTAGAGACTCGATCGGATATCCGCCGGCTACGTTACCCGGGCCGGGGGCCCTCAGGGTCGGACGAAAGTCCCGACCCGAGCGGATTCGGCGTACCGTGATTGCCGATGGACGACGTATCGGCCGAAGTGGCCTGGCGGGACGCAGTTCGCGTCGCGCTCACCCGAGGCGACCGGGATGAGCTCGGCCGACTGTTCAGCGGCGCCCAGGAATTGTGGGGCAACGCCGTCGCTTCACGCCTGTGGCTCGAAATGGTCAGTGCGTTCGACGCGAATGCCACCACCGGGTGAATGCCTTGGTGACATAGTGAGAGCCATGGAATCAGATGCCACACAAAAGGACACCTACAACGCCGGACGTCCGTGGTCTGCACGACGCCCGCAGAGCTTGCTGCTGTCCTTGGTGTTCATAGTCCTGGCCATCGCGCTTGTCGTCCAGGCCTTCACCTACATCGATCAAGGTGTCGGGGGGGCAATCCCCTACATCCTGGTCATCGGGGGTCCTGCGATGGCGATCTACTACATCTGGTATTTCAATTTCCGGAACTTCGAGGCCGATAACTGACGAGCGACTCATAGAGCTCGTCTGCGAGCTCGAGTATCTCCGCCTTCACTTGATCGGTCCGCGCCAATGGTTCGGCGCCACTTCCCGAACTCTTGGACAGTTTGGAGCCGTGCGCGTCCGCGATCACATCGTGGTGGAGCACGGTGGCGTGGCGGAACTGCGATGCAGGAAGGCTTGCTGAGAGAGCCAGTTGGACCGCGGTCGACTCCCGCAGATCAGCTCCGCGAACCACGAGGTCGATACCCCAGAGGTCGTCGTCGACAACCGACGTCAGGTGGTACGCCGGCAGGTTATCGCGTCGCCAGATGACCGGATCCGTGATGCCGGCAAGTTCATCTTGGCGCGACAGGGAGGCAAGGTGCAGACGGAAAGAAGCCTCACGTACCTGAACACCACGCGCACGACAGTTGCGTGGACAGGAATGACCCGTGTGTGTTTGCCATTCCGTGCGAGAGCACTCACAGGCATAGATCAGGCCCTTGTCGTTCAGGGCTGTGAACGCCTCTTGGTAGCGAACGAGCCTCGTTGCCTGACGCCACGTTGTCATGTCGCTTGCCGACCGCGGCCCGAGCTGCCAGCGCAGATCCAGCCAGCCGAGTAGGTCGAAAATGTCGTGGAG
>JBMTHB010000055.1:0-7855 GCA_049435845.1 Candidatus Nanopelagicales bacterium
ACATATGGTCCTGCCCGACCGTTGGCATCCCCAAACAGCCGGAAATTTCCCTTATTTCATAACGATTCAGCAACGCCCACGATCGCCGCGATGGCGATCACCAGGACGCACGACAGCACCACCACCGGGATCACCTGCGGGATGCCCGGGGCATCGCGGCGCAGCGGCTGGGAACGAAGCAGCGTCAAGAAACCGACAACGCCGACCGGGAGGACGAGCAAGGCACTCCGCCACGGGGATTGCGAGAACAGTAGGCGCTCGACCAACAGCGAAACGACGAACGTGACCATCAAGGTCCGAGCCCAGGCGAATCGGGTGCGTCCGGCGGGGTCGTCGAAGCGGACGTCGCTCACGGCGCTAGCCGAACACCAGGAGTAAGGCGATCGCGAGTGCGAAAATGGCGAGCAGCACCCCGATGATCATCACAGTGACCGAGGAGTCCATCCGGTGACCGTTGCGCATCGCGTGGTCGGCTCTGCGCCACTGGATGATGCCCATTACTGCCACGATCGCACCGAGAACGATGGCGAAGATGCCGAGGAAGGCAACCAGATCGCGCGCGCCGGCGACCTGGACGAATTGGTCGAGGGCCACACCTCCGGCGATCAGTGCGAGCGCGGTCCGCATCCAGGCGAGGAACGTTCGCTCATTGGCCAGGAGGAACCGGTAATCGACTTCCTGTTGCGGACCGACCACGTTCCGACCTTACGTCTAGACACCCTTCGGGCGCAGGTAACGCTGAGCGAGTCCACCGATGAAGTCGAATGCCAAGGCGACGAGTGCCACCAGAACAGCGCCGACGAAGATGGCGGTCGGCCGGTTCAACTTCAGCCCAGCGTTGATGGTTTCGCCGAGTCCACCGCCACCGATGAGGAAGGCCAGAGCGGCCATGCCGACATTGATCACTGTGGCGGTGCGGATACCGGCCATGATGACGGGCACCGACAGGGGCAGTTCGATCTTGATCAGGCGCTGAGCGCCGGTCATGCCCATGCCTTTGCCCGCTTCGATCACTGATGTGTCCACCTGCTCAAGGCCGACGATGGTGTTGCGCAACACCGGTAGCAATGCGAATGTCGCGAGAGCGATGATCACCGTCGTCGCCCCTTGACCCAGCCACACGAAGAAGAGCACGATCAATCCGTAAGCGGGAAGGGCCTGACCGAGGCCGAGGATGCTGACGAGGGTGTCCTTGATCTTGGGGACACCCTCCCGGGTGACGATGATCCCGACCGGCACGGCAACCACCACGACCAAGACGGTGGACCAGAACGCGACGTAGAGCTGCTGTTGGAACTGGCGGAAGAGTTTCGACGGCTCCAAGATCCGTTCGGTGGTCGGATCGAAGGTCGAGTAGTTCCACACCACGATGAGCAAGGTCGCCAGAATCACGAACAGCACCGGGGTGACGACCAGATCCAGCGAATCCATTCGCCATCGACGGCCCGGTTTGGCTTCTGCGCTCTCTGCGACGAGAGCCACCGCGGTGCTCACGAGCTCGCGCCTCCCGAAGTGCCCTCCGCACCCGTTGAGATGAGCAATTGCGCGAGGCTTTCCACCGTGCAGCCACCGAGGTAGTGCCCGCGGGCATCGACGACCACCGCCATTCCGGCCGCCGTGGTGAGCATCGCCGACAGCGCGTCCTGCAACGTGTCCTCGGGTTGGAGCTGCACGACTATCGGGCGCCCGGCACGGTCGAGCGGTGACGATCGGTTGAGTGCCTTCTCATCGATCCAACGCGTGGGGTGATCGTCCCTGTCCAAGAGCACGGCCACGCTCGTATTGGCGTCGTTCATCTCCCGCAGCGCCTGATCTCGCTGGAAGGGTTCCTTGAGCGTGACGAGTGGTGACAGTTCGATGTCCTTGACCCGGCGCAAGGTGAGCGTCTTCAGGATCGCACCCGAACCTAAGAAGTTCTCCACGAACTCATCGGCCGGATCGGTGAGGATGTGCTCGGGAGTGTCGAGCTGGGCGATCTCGCTCTGCTCGCACAAGATGGCAATCCGATCGCCCATCTTGACCGCCTCGTCGATGTCATGGGTGACGAACACGATGGTCTTCTTCAACTCGCCTTGGAGTCTGAGGAACTCGTTTTGCAGTCGGTCACGCGTGATCGGATCGATCGCACCGAATGGTTCGTCCATCAAGAGCACGTCGGGATCCGCACCGAGTGCACGGGCAACTCCCACCCGCTGCGCTTGACCACCGGAGAGCTCGGCTGGATAGCGATCGCGGTAGATGTTCGGGTCCATGGACACGACCTCGAGGAGTTCATCGACGCGAGCCCGGATCTTATCCTTGGGCCACTTCAGCAACTTGGGCACCGTGGCGATGTTCTCAGCGATCGTGCGATGCGGAAACAGTCCGACCTGCTGGATTACGTAGCCGATTCGTCGACGCAGCTCATTGGGATCACCCTTGGTGACGTCCTTACCCTCGTAGATGATCCGGCCGGACGTCGGTTCGATCATCCGGTTGATCAATCGCAGTGTTGTGCTCTTTCCGCACCCTGATGGACCGACGAGCACGAGGATCTCACCGGGGAAGACTTCGAGGTTCAGGTTCTTGACTGCTGGCTCCGCGACACCTGGATAGGACTTGGTGACGTTCTCCAGCTGGATCAGTGGTGCAACGCTCACAACATTCTCCTGTCAGGCTTTCGAGGTTCGGGGGGTGGTGAAGCGACCGACGCCGCGCAGCATCGAGTCGATGGCGAATGCAAGCGCGAGCGACAAGATCACTCCGGTCCAGATGGCTTCGAGTGAATTCGGCAATGGCAGGCGGGCTAGACCGCTCTTGATGAAGTCACCCAGGCCACCACCCGCCACGAGGGTGGCGATGGCGGAGATACCCACGGTGAGGAGCGCTGACACTCGAATACCAGCGAGCATGACCGGCCATGCCAGCGGTAGTTGCACCTTCAGCAGAACCTGTCGGCGATTGAGCCCCATGCCCTTGGCTGATTCCAGAACGCTCGCGTCGACCGAATCCAAGCCGGTGGTGGTGTTCCGCAAAATCGGCATGATCGCGTAGAGGTACAGCGCGATGAACGACGGCGTGAAACCTAGTCCGACGATCGGGATGAATATCGTGAACAGAGCCAGCGACGGAATCGTCAAGAACACCGAGGAGATCGCCAATGCGAGTTCCTTGGCGAACGGATGACGCAACGTCAGGATCGCGACCACGATCGCGGTGACTCTGGCCGCCAGGGTAACGACGACCACGTACACGAGTGTCTGGGTCAGGCCCTGCACGATCAGATCAGTACGGCTCGACATGTAGTCGAACCAACTGAGGACGCCTTCCACGCGGACTCCTGACGACAGTGAGGGAGGGAGCGCCGCTAGCAACGGCGGCGGAGGCATGAACCCCCGCCGCCGTCGTCGCTAGCCGGCGATGATGCCCTGCTGGACGAGGTAGTCCCGTGCAACTGCCGCGGGCTCCTCGCCTTCCGCCGACACGCGAGCATTCAACTCCGCCATCTGTTCGTTGCTGAGAGGCGACAAGATCGCGTCGACGATTCCGTCGAACGCCTCCGGAGCTTGCTCGTATGTCTCATTGCGAATGGTCGCCGAGACGTTATAGATGATGTTGACACCCGGATCCTCGACCAGGGTCAAACCCAGGGCGGGAATGCGTCCGTCCGTGGTGAACACCTCACCAAACGTGCAGTTGTCGTTCGCAGTTTCGGTGTAAATGACACCGGTGTCGAGGATGTTCTGCTGTGCATCGGAAAGTTCGATGCCAGTAGCCGTCTCGGTCAGGATCAGACCGTCTGGACGATCGGGGAACTCCGATTCCATGCATACGACTGCATCGGGATTGTCGCGGACGTATTCCATCATCGTCTGAAGCGTGAACGGGCCGCCGTTAACTTCGGTGACGGCTGGGCTGGATGCGAATCCGTAGGTGTTGTTGAACGGAGACTGTCCGACCCACACGATGTTGTTGTCGGCGAGGTCCTTCTCGCGGACTCCGGTGGTCAGTTCATCGGAATCGAAACTGGGATCCTCTTGTCCGAGGTGGACGGTCCAGCCGGTGCCGTTGTACTCCATATATACGTCGATGTCCCCCGAGAGCAGCGCTTCGCGTGCCACGGAGGTTCCACCGAGATTCACCCGATCGGTGACATTCGCTCCAGCCGCTTCGAAGGCCTGGACCATCATCTGTCCGAGGATCAACTGCTCGTCGAAGTCCTTCGAGCCGACGGCCACGTCGATGCCGCTCAGGTCGTATTGGCTGGCGACGGAGTCGCCACCGCCGCCTTCCCCTCCGGCCGTGTCGCCGGAATCGCTCGAGCACGCTGCCAGTGCGAGGGCCGAAGCTCCCACGATGACGGCGAACTTCCTAGTCATGGAACCCATGTGTTCTCTCCTTAATTGGCTTAAGTGCAGGGCATTCATCGACCGTATTGACCAAATCGCTTCGTCAATCCAGTCCATGGGGAGAGGTCACGCTGAGGACCGAGGTTGTGAACTGAGTGGGACGCACAGGACATGGCCGTTACCTCCGCGTGCGCTTGTGAATTCATTCACGGGTGCGGCCAGCCGTGAGCACTCGAGCATTAGCACTCAGGGGGTCTTGTGTGCCAGGGGGCCCATGGCGCACATTTGCCCCACGCCGGAAAGCACACCGGTGTGATTCGTGGTTCCGAGAGGGAGGACACGTGTCACGGATCGAGGTTTCGCCGTTCCACCGCAAGGACCGGACGCTCGCCGGCTTCGTGATGTCCGGTCGCTGGCCGGAGAGCACTCGGGAGTGGACCCAACTCCTTGCGGTGACCGTGCAGGTCGCTGCTCAGCCCGGTTACCTCACGACCACGACCGTCTTCCGGGCCACCGTCGACCTACCTGACGATCCCCATCCTGGAACCGTCGGTCTGGTCGCATGGGCTGGACCGGTGCTCGGGGCCGACGCGCCGACACCGGGATCTCTGGCCAATCCGCTTCCTCCGGCGGTGTTCGTCCTGCATCCGCCATCGGAGACGGTGCCCTCCACGCCGGATAACGACGGCGTTGCATCCGGGGCGATCCTGCTGCCCGGGGTCCCGCACCTGGGCTTGAGTCACCGCGCAGGTTGGGTGGAAGCCGATGCCGACGGCACCGTCACCAAACTGCTCAGTGCCGTGGACATAGTCCCGGATGAGGATCCGGATCTAGCTGTGCTCGCCACGCTCTGCGCTGCGTGACCGTAGCGTGTCGCGCTAAGCCAGTGAGTCGAGTTCGCGCATGGATTCCTCGGACAACTCAACGACCTCGCTGTTCTCCTCGAGATGCGCCAGATCACCGGTCCCCGGGATCGGGAGCATGACCGGCGAATGCTGCAGCAACCACGCGATGGCAACCTGACTTGGCGTGCAACCCTCACGCTTCGCGATTGCCGCTAGCGGTCCATCAGATGCCAGGAGTTCACGATTACCTAGGGGGAACCATGGGATGAAACCCATGTCGTTCTCACTGCTATAGGTCAGCAGTGCTTCACTTTGGCGGTTGCCGACGTTGTAGAGATTTTGAACCGTGACAACTGAGAAGTACTCAGTCGCCTGCTTAACATCAGCCACACTCACCTCAGATAGACCGATATGGCGTATCAATCCCTCGCTCTGCATCTCCTTTATGACTCCGAATTGATCCTCGCGGGGAACAGCCTCATCGATCCGGTGCAGCTGCCAGAGGTCGATGCGCTCGACACCGAGGCGTCTGAGAGACATCTGAACGCACTGCCGCAGATATTCAGGTCGCCCCACCGATGCCCACTCATCTGGACCCTGGCGAGTCAAACCGCCCTTCGTTGCAACGATCAATCCCTCATAGGGATGCAGAGCCTCGCGAATCAAGTCCTCGCTAACGAACGGTCCGTAGGAATCTGCCGTATCGATGAACGTTATGCCCAGCTCAACCGCACGACGCAGAACCGTGATGGCACGACCTTTGTCAGGCGGGTCGCCCCAAATCCCGGGTCCCGTGATGCGCATGGCGCCGAAGCCCAGGCGACGAATCCGCAACGGATCAGCGGAACTTCTGGCGATGACGAATTCACCGGATTGTGAAACGCTCATTAGGGAACCTTTCTTGCGTCGACGATTTCGATGGTTTCGGCGGTGGGGTCGCTGCAATAAGCCATGCGTGTCGAGCGCCCCGCAAGGGAAATAGCCTCCACAACCTCTTCGGTCACCCGCTCGCCAGGCGCCAGAAGCGGTACGCCCGGGGGGTACGGGCAGAACTGTTCGGTACTCACTTCCCCGACAGCTTCCTTCAAAGGTATTCGACGCCGATGAGCAAAGTACGCGTCTCGCGGAGTCATCACTACATCCGGTTGAATGCGCCAGGTTGCAGCTGGAGCGGGCTTGCGCGGACCGGAGCGCTGCCGATTCACGACGTCGGAGACAATCGCCACGAGGTCCAGGAGCGCGCCCGGATCGTCCGCAACGGTGGCCGTCATGATCAGCGTGTCCGCGTCGGCGGCTTCCACACCTACGCTGTTCTTCCATAGTTCGGCGGCGATGCTCGCTCCCGTCGTACCGGTCTCCGGCACGAACATCGTGATTTTCAGCGGATCGAGTTCGCATCCGAGGAGTTCGTCCGTGAGCGCCACCACGCCAGGGATCCGCGAGAGCTTGATGCGTGCGTCGTGCACTGCCTCGCGCATTAGCGCCAATCGAGCCGCTCCCTCACGCTGCATGGCCGCTCGAGTCGCATCTATCGACGCAAGAAGCGTTGCCGACGGCGATGTTGTTGCCGTGAGGTCGACACCGTGCGTGAGGGTGGACGGCAGCACGCGTGACCCTTTCAAGGATGTGATGGCGGTCTGGGAATAGCCGGTGAGCGCCTTGTGGACACTGGTCGTCACCACATCGGCACCGTTGGCATGGGCGCCCCTGCCGGGTATGAAATCTAGGTGAGCGCCCCATGCCTGATCCACGATCAGCACCGAATTCTGTCTGTGGCAAAGGTCGGCAAGTGACGCGATATCCGTGATCGAGCCGACGTACGCCGGGGATGTGACGAAAAGCGCATAGGCATTCGTCATATTCACCGCATCGGCGTCAACACCGACTGGGACACCGAACTCGGGGTGGATGCGGGGAAGGATCCAGCGTGGATTCGCCCCGGATGTCACGAGTCCCGCGTGAGCGCTTCGATGTGACGTCCGATCGATGCAGATCGTCACGTCCGGCGCAACCACCGATGTGAGGGCAGCGATATTTCCTTGGGTGGAACCCCCGACCAGGAAGCGCGCATGGGCTGCCCCTATCGCTTCGGCCCACAATTCCTCCGCCCTTTCCAAGAATCGGCCACTGAAGACGTTGTCATCGGCACCACCTTGGAGTGGAATGTCATCTCTGATCAGCGGGGCGAGGAGATCAGGTGCGAAGGGAGCGGCCTCCTTGCGGCCGTATCGCATCTTGTGGCCCGGGATCTGCATGGAACGCGACGCCCGGATTCGCGAGGCATTCCACGCGTCAACCAGGGGTGCGTCCGACAAGGGCGATGACATATCGGGAAGGTATCGCTACGTGTTGAGGGCTTGAAGGCGGACGTCGAGGTCTCGCAACTTCGGTCGAATGATGGCGTCGGGAAAACCTTCCTCATCCCGAAGTCGGATCAATTCCTCCTGCTCGGCTTGAACCATCGCTCGAGCGATTTCGATGAGTCGCTTGGTGGCCAATTCCCTGGTCGTAGCGGCTTCTTCGCTATTGCGGGTCCGATCGATCCGAACCTCGGCGTCACGGCGCAACTGTTCGATCACATCCTGTGGGATGGTTTCCCCATCGTTATCGGCCTCGTCGATCACCGCGTCGAGACGGTCTAGTGCCGCGCGAGCAAGGGCAGCATCCATGTCACGTCGCACC
>JBMTHB010000056.1:0-7776 GCA_049435845.1 Candidatus Nanopelagicales bacterium
TCGGGAAGGTCAAGGCCGCTGGCATGTGGATATAGACCTCCCACCACCAATCGCGGCGGCCAGCCTCGAGTAGGAGTACGGTCCGCGAGCCATCGGCGGATAGCCGGTTCGCCAGCGCACTGCCAGCCGAACCGCCGCCCACGATGACGTAGTCGTAGGTCTCACCCATGAGAGGGAAGGCTAGTCCCCGAGTTCGGTGCGTCGCCGCGAAACGTACTCGGCCAACTCTTCCTTGATCGATTCGTCCATCGATGGCTCTTCGTACTCTTCTATCTTCTTGGCAGCTATCTCACCGGCTCGGGTCGCGGTGTCCTTGGAGCCGTTGCGGGTCCAGCGTTCGAAGTTGTCCGAACTCGACAAGAACGGGCGGTAGAAGCAGTCCCGGAAGCGCTCCATGGTGTGCATCGCACCTAGGAAGTGTCCACCATGTCCGATCTCCTGGTGAGCGTCGAACGCCATCGATGCCTCGTCGATCTCCAAAGGCGTGAACTCGTGCTGCAACATCTCCAGTAGTTGCACGTCGATCACGTACTTCTCGATGCTAGAAACCAGACCGCCTTCGAGCCAGCCTGCTGCATGCATCACGAAATTCGTTCCGGCTAGGAACGTGGGCATCAGTGTCATGAGCGCTTCGTAGCCGGCCTGCGCATCGGGAAGCTGCGATGAGTTCAATCCGCCGCCACCGCGGAACGGCAATTTGAAGTGGCGGGCGATCTGCCCGGTGGCGAGCAGGCCGATGGCCGACTCCGGTGTCCCGAACTGCGGGGAACCGGACTGCATGTCGATGTTGGACAGGAAGGATCCGAACACCACCGGTGCTCCGGGTCGGATCATCTGCGTGAGTGCGATACCGGACAGAGCCTCCGCCATCTGCTGAGCCAGGGCTGCCGGGATGGTCACGGGCGACATCGCACCCATCAACAGGAACGGGGTGACGACCACCGGCTGATTGGCAGCCGAGTAGACGAAGAGCGAATCCAGCATGCGATCGTCCCAGCGAAGCGGGGAGTTGCAGTTGATCAGGGAAATACAGAACGGCTTCTGCTCGATCGATTCCCGACTGCCGAAGACCATCTCACCCATAGTCAGGGTGTCCTGAGCGCGCTCTGCGCTCACGACGTTGCCCATGATGATCTTGTCGGTGAGGGTCAACGCTCGATACACCATGTCCAGGTGACGGGAGTCCAAGGGAGCGTCGTTCGGCTCCACCACCACACCTCCCACGCTGTCCATAACGTCGAAGGACTGCGCGAGTTTGGCGAAGTCTTCGAAGTCGGTCAGCGTTCCGTCGCGTCGTTCGTCGCCCCGGCGGAAGAACGGCGGGCCGTACACGCTGGAGAAGACCATCGCATCTCCACCGATGTGAACGTCGTGGTCGTGATTGCGGGCTTGCATATCGAATTCGGAAGGCGCCTTCGCCACTTGCTCGAGCACGAACTCCGGATCGAGGAAGACCGTCTCCCCGTCGACCTTCTGGCCATGGTCCTTGAACATGTCGACGATCTTGGGATCGGCGAATTGGACACCGATTTCTGACACGATCCGCTTCCAGCCCTTGTCCAACGTGGCAAGCGCATCCGAGGACAGAATCTCGTAGCGTGGCATCGAGTTGCGGAACATGGCCCTCCTATCGGTCGGGCGTCAGCCCTTGACGAGTGTCGGCGCTCTACCTACACTCCAAACGTGGAACAAGGGTTCCATAATATGGTTCCACGCGAAAGCCCCTTCCCGGCTTTTTTCGAAAGGCAGGCCCCCGATGGCTGCAGCGACCGGCACCCAGGCGGTGGATCGCGCCGCCAGCCTGCTGTTGACCGTGTTGGAGTCCCCGCAGCCCCCCACCTTCGGTGCCCTCCAAGCATCGAGCGGGCTGGCGAAGAGCACCCTGTCCCGGTTGCTGTCCAGCCTCGAGCGGCACGAGCTCATCGCTCGGTCGGAGGAAGGCACGGTCCGACCCGGTGGTGCGCTGACCCGCTTCGCGCATTCTCGACGCCCCACCGATGAACTCATCGAGGTGACCCGCCCCTTCATGGTCGACCTGAGCGAGGCGACCGGCGAAACGATCAACCTCGCGGTGCTCGACGGCGCAGAGGTCGAGCAGATCAGTCAGATCGATTGCACGTACTTGATCGGCGGAGTGAAGTCCGGTGATCTGAAGGTTCCGCTGCATGCCTCGGCGCTCGGCAAGGTATTCCTCGCGTACGGCGCTGAGTTGCCCCCTGGCCGTTTGCGCAAAGTGAGCACCAGGACGATCACCTCCCGCGATCGGTTGCGCGCGGAACTCGACACGGTGCGCGAGCGCGGCTGGTCGTTGGCTGATTCCGAGCTCGAGCCAGGGTTGATCGCGGTTGCAGCGCCGGTCTTTTCCGCGGGAGGTGACGTGGTGGCGGCTATTTCGATCTCGGGCCCGACTCTTCGCATGACCCGAGAGGTGGCGCACCGTTACGCGGAGTTACTTGTGGTCCGAGCGACCAAGGCGTCGGAAGTCTTGGGCTTCGAGGGTGCACGAGATGAGGAAGCCGGAAATACGACCGTTGTCCCAGCAGGAGGAAGGGTGGGTGCCGCATGACTCCCGACGACATACTGAAGGCGCTGTACGACGAGACCATGGTGGGGAATGCCCCCGCCGTGCTCCAGCACACGAACACCGGACTCGAGCTGGGAATGTCGCCGGACACGATCCTGTTCGATGCGCTCATCCCCGCTCTCGAGGAAGTGGGTGCTCGTTTCGAGCGCGGCGACTTCTTCGTACCGGAGATGCTGATCGCAGGCAAGGCGATGTCGGGTGCATTGGACGTGCTGCGACCACTGCTCGCCCAGACCGGCGCCGAGACGGTCGGCACTTTCCTGATGGGAACGGTCAAGGGCGACGTCCACGACATCGGCAAGAACCTGGTGAACATCATGCTCGAGGGCGCCGGATTCCATGTCATCGATATCGGCGTCCAGGTACCCCCGGAGAAATTCATCGAAGCCATCCAGGAGCACAAGCCGGACATTGTGGGCATGAGTGCGTTCCTCACAACCACGATGCCGATGTTCAAGGTCAACATCAACATGATCGAGAAGGCCGGCTTACGTGACGATGTGATCATCATGGTCGGCGGCGCTCCGGTCACCCAGGAGTACGCCGATGTCTCCGGCGCCGACGGCTATGCGGCAGATGCGGCGACGGCGGTTCGTCGCGCCAAGGAACTCCTCGCGGTCCGCTCCGGGGCGTAGTCGTGTTCCGCAAGTTGCTCCCCATCGTCGAGCACGCCGTGAAGGGACCGGTCTGGGATTGCCAGATGTGCGGGCAGTGCGTGCTGCATTCCACGGGCATGACGTGTCCGATGACCTGCCCGAAGACACTGCGCAACGGACCGTGTGGGGGAGTCCGCTCGGATGGCAACTGCGAAGTCAAGCCGGAGATGCGCTGCGTATGGGTCAAGGCCAATCACCGCGCGGAAACCATGCCGCTACTGCCTAGGGCGTGGCGCGAGGAAGTTGGTCACCTGAGACCGCCGGTGAACAACCGTCTCAAAGGTGATTCCTCGTGGCTGAACCTGGTGAACGGCAAGGACCGTCAGACACCCGTGGGTTGGCAGGTGGACCACTGATGTCGGGCTTCGGGGACTTGGTCGCGATCAGGGAACGCCCAATCGTCACGGCGGAATTTCCGTCGATGGACGGCGGAGACCTAGCTACTGTCGATCAAGCATTGACGCACTATCGCGGCTTCGTGGACGCGGTCAACATCACCGACAACCCCGCAGCCCACGCCCACGCAAGCAACGTGTCGATGGCCATCGCGGTCAAGCAGCTCGGGGTCGAACCCATCATGCAGGTGGTATGCCGAGATAAGAACCGGATCGCGGTGCAGGCGGACATCGTGGGCGCCACGATGCACGGCGTCACGATCTTCTGCGCACTCACCGGGGACGATGTCACGGCCGGGGACGAGCCCGAAGCGCGTCGGGTCTTCGATATCGACGGTCCGCAACTCGTGACAATCATGAAGGGACTGTCCGAGGGAAGGTATCTCTCCGGTCGGGAACTGAAGAACCCGAAGCAACTACTCGTGGGCGCGGTGGAGAATCCGTTCGCGCCGCCAGCCGACGTTCGAATCCGTCGTGCTCGGATGAAGGTGGATGCGGGAGCACGTTTCCTGCAATTGCAAATCGGTTACCAGCCGGAACTGCTCGAGTCGTTCATCGATGGGTGCCGGGCGGACCAGGTTCTGGTCGAGGCTGCAGTGATGCCAACGGTGATCCTGACGAAGACGGCAGGCGCCCTGCGGTTCATGGAGTCGAAGGTGCCCGGGATCCATGTGCCACAACCCGTAATCGATCGGGTGGCAAATGCAGTCGATCCGGCCGAAGAGTCCTTCCAGTTGGTCAAGGAGCAGGCGCAGCATGCACTCGCGCTGACGGGAGTCGCAGGCATCCACATCACCGATTTCCGTCACGACGGATCGCTCGAGCGTCTGGTGTCCGAACTGCAGATCGGTCCGTCGGCAACGACATCACAAGCCCGTAGCGCGTAGAAGTCCCATCTCAGGCAGGAGCATCATGCACACCATCGTCAGTTCAGCGAATCAGACTGTCACCATCGGTTCGGATCAACCTTTCTGCATCATCGGTGAACGCATCAATCCGACCGGTCGCAAGGTGTTCCAAGAACAGCTTCGGGCCGGGGACCTGTCCGCGGTCGAGAAGGACGTCGCGGACCAGATCGCCGGCGGAGCGATGATGCTCGACGTCAACATGGGTGCACCGTTAGTCGACGAGGCGACGCTCCTGGCGCAAGCCGTCCGGTTGATCCAAGGTCTCACCGATATCCCGCTATGTATCGACTCCTCGGTGGTGGAAGCGCTCGAGGCCGGACTGGCTGCCTACGAGGGGAAGGCTTTGGTGAACTCGGTCACCGCCGAGGACGAGCGGATGGAGTTGATACTGCCGCTGGTGAAGAAGTACGGCGCTGCCGTCATCGCCCTGCCAAACGACGACAAGGAGATCCCAGAGGATCCACAGCGTCGCTTCGAATTGACGCAGTATCTGGTCGATACCGCGACGACCAAGTACGGGATCCCGATCGAGGACATCGTGATCGATCCGCTAGCGATGCCGATCGGTGCGGATTCGCAGATGGTCGTCCGAACTATGGAGACCATCGAGCTCATCGCCGAGAGGATCGGGGTCAACATGACACTCGGTGCCTCGAATGTCTCGTTCGGCATGCCCGATCGTCACACCCTTAATTCCGTCTTCCTTCCTATGGCTATGGGTGCCGGGTTGACCAGCGCGATCATGGATGCACGTACTCCTCAGATCGTGACCGCGGTCAAGGCCGCTGATCTCATGCTCGGAAACGACGAATGGGGTATGAACTGGATCGCCGCCCACCGCGCGCGCGAGGCCGCAAGCTAGGGGATCATCAGGCCATGCCAGACAATCAGTCGGCCGACCAGCAGACAGGCGATATCGAACGCGATTCCACCGTCCTCGATACCACCGTCCTTGATACCACCGTCCTTATCGAGGACCCGGGTCCGCAGGTCCCCACCCTCGCCGGACAACCCCAGGAGGAAGTAGCGCGCGTCGCCGTCGTCTTCGAGCCCTCGGGCAAGCAAGTGCGTGCGCCGGTCGGGGTGAACGTCTTCGACGTAGCGAGTTGGAACGCCATCGCGGTCGATTCAACCTGCGGCGGTCATGGCACATGCCGCAAGTGCCGCGTGCAGATCCTGGAGGGCGATGTCCCTGCAGGTGGCGTCGATGCCCGGGCGTTCACCGAGCAGGAGATGAGAGACGGTTGGCGACTCGCGTGCCAGGCCGTGGCCTGGAGCGACCTGCGTGTCCATGTACCACCGCTCACCACCCGGCCCAAAGCGTCGACCGTGGGCGTCGGCCGGCAAGTGATTCACCGCCCAACTGTGCTGAAGCGCTTCCTAGAGTTGGCCGAGCCCACGCTCACCGATCAACGTCCGGACCTGCGCCGGGTGATGGATGCCATCACGGACATGGCATCGAGCGCCGATCCGATGGTGCTGCGAAGCCTGCCCAAGGTGCTGAGGACTTCGGACTTCAAGGTGACCGCCGTCGTGGTCGACGACATCCTGGTGGCGGTCGAACCGGGTGACACCTCCGATCGGGTCTTCGGTATCGCATACGACCTCGGCACGACCACGGTCGTTGCGACATTGGTCGATCTCACCAACGGCATGCCGCTCGCAGTCTCGTCCATGCTGAACAAGCAGCAGCGCTACGGCGCCGATGTGATCAGTCGGATCAGCGCCACGATGCTCGATCCGAATGCGCTGGGCAACCTGCAGGGGCTCGCCCATGAGACGCTCGATGAGTTGACCGGTGAGGTCTGCGATGAGGCAAGCGTGGATCGCTCGGAGGTCTATCAGGTGGCCGTCGCGGGTAACGCAACCATGGTGCAGATAGCCCTCGGCATCGACCCGGAGCCGCTCGGTGTGGCTCCCTTCATCCTCGCGGCCGAGGATTATCCGGACGTCAGGGCCGAGGAATTGGGTATCAAGGTCAATCCGCGAGCGCGCGCATGCCTGTTCCCCGCGCTCGGTGCGTACGTCGGTGGCGACATCGTCGCCGGGGGCCTGGCGTGCGGGATGGATCGTGATCAGCGGGTTCGACTCTTCATCGACGTCGGTACGAATTGCGAAATGATCCTGGGCAACGGGGAGCAATTGCTGGCCACGGCTGCTCCTGCGGGACCGGCTTTCGAAGCGGCGTCCATCGCCTGCGGCATGCGAGCAGCCGCCGGCGCCATCGAAGTGGTCAAGATCGACGACTCGGGCGTCCACGTGGAGTGCATCGATGGCGCGGAAGCGGTGGGCATCTGCGGTTCGGGTCTCGTCGACGCCGTTGCCGAACTCGTACGGATCGGGATGCTGGATGAGTCCGGTCGCTTCGTCCCCGATGAGCAGGCGCGCGAAGTCGCACCGCACATTGCCGATCGTCTGGTGATGCGCGGCGAGGAGCGGGTTTTCGTTCTCAGTGGTGATCCGGTCAACGGCACCGGTGTCTACCTGTCGCAGCGTGATGTCCGCGAACTGCAGTTCGCGAAGGCGGCGATCTCCACCGGGTGGGCGATCCTGCTGGAGGAATTCGGCATCAAAGAACAGGACGTCCAACAGGTGTTGTTGGCTGGCTCGTTCGGAAGTTACTTGTCGCCGCGCAATGCGATCCGCATCGGACTGGTACCCAACATCGCGGCATCACGGGTAGTCAGTGCCGGCAACGTTGCCGGTGAAGGGGCGAAGATGGCGTTGCTCTCCGGATCCGAGCGCAACGGGGCGCACTCTTTGCTCAATGTCATCACGTATGTGGAGCTGTCGGACCGCGAGGACTTCAACGATCGGTTCGTCGAAGAACTCGCCTTCCCGGTGTGACGCGGCGAACAGCGTGATGAACGTGATCGCCTGCGGTGCGCTGGCGAACGATCTCATCGAACTCGAGCGGGAGCGCAATTGGGGCATCGTCGTGCACCCGCTTCCGCCCCTGCTGCACAACCATCCGGATCAGATAGCCGGTCGCGTCGAGGAATTGATCGATCGTCTCGAGCCACCGATAGTCATCGGCTACGCAGACTGCGGAACTTACGGAGCATTGGATGAGGTGTGCCAACGTCGTGGTGTGGCCCGGTTGCCGGGCGCGCACTGCTACGACGTCTACGCCGGCTCGACCCAGATCGAGCAGATCATGGAGCAGGAGCCGGGCACCTACCTGCTGACCGATTTCCTTGCCGAGCTTGTCCTGGATGATCCGCGCCACAAAA
>JBMTHB010000057.1:0-7744 GCA_049435845.1 Candidatus Nanopelagicales bacterium
CAGGATTACCAGCACCCAGCGGAGTCGACGTCGTCGCCGCTGGCGAGCCAACCACGAGTCTGCGCTCCGGCGCCGATTGCGGCGTCGTAGCCGGAAGCGCACGCGCGTTCGTTGTTCATCCTGCGCCGGTACCTGCTGGCTGGGGTCACCGGTGGTGGTCCGCTCGTCGATGGAGGTCATGACCTGCTCCGCAGACGTTCCAGCACCTCGACGCCCAGCATGCCGATGTCCCCGGCACCCAAAGTCATGACCAAATCCCCCGGCCTGGCCCGGTCGGCGAGCAACGCAGCGGCGGCGGACCAGGAGGGCTCGAAGATCGCATCACCCCCCGGTAGGGGCACGTTCGCAGCGAGCGTCTGGCCACTCGCCCCCGGGATCGGTACCTCGCCCGGAGCGAAGACCTCCAGAACCACCGCAACGTCCGCAAGTCCGAGTGCCTCGCCGAATTCCCGTAGGAACATCGCGGTTCGGTAGTAGTGGTGCGCCTGGAAAGCCACGATGACCCGGCCCTCGGCGGCCACCTCACGTGCAGCGCGCAACGTCGCATCGATCTCCGTTGGATGGTGGGCATAGTCGTCGTAGACGCGGACACCAGCCACCTCGCCCTTGAAGTCGAAACGACGCCGCGTTCCCGAGAAGGCTTCCAATCCAGCGCGCACATCGGCATCTGGCAGCCCCAAGCCGACAGCAGCCGTGTAGGCGGCGACCGCGTTGAGCGCATTGTGTCTACCCGGAACCTGCAGACTCACCTCACCAAGGCGCACACCCTCCGAGCCGATGGTGAAGGTCCAACCGGCATCACCGCGTCGGGCGTCCAGGATGCGAACCGACGCGTCCTCGCTCACGCCGTATGTCCGGACGTCAATGCCCTCGCCGGTCAGTCGGCGCGCCATGTTCCGGGCGCCCGCATCGTCGGCACACGCCACGACGAAGCCACCTCGCTCCGCACACCGGCGACCGAAGTCGTCGAACGCAGCCTCCAGCGCCGGGAAATCTCCCCAATAGTTGAGGTGGTCCGGCTCGACGTTGGTGACGATGCCGATGCGCGCGGGTAGCGCAAGGAAAGATCCATCGCTTTCGTCGGCTTCGACCACGAAGATCTCTCCGGTTCCCACGTGAGCATTGGATCCCGATTCGTTCAATTCACTGCCGATGACGAAAGATGGATCGACACCACAGTGCTGCAACGCGACGGTCAGCATCGACGTCGTCGTGGTCTTCCCATGCGTCCCGGACACGGCCACTCCGATCGAACCCGCCATGACCGCGGCGAGCGCTTGCGCGCGGGAAAGTTCGGGGATGCCATGGGAACGCGCATAGCGCCGCTCCGGATTGCCCTCGGGGATCGCCGTCGATACCACCAGCGTGTCCGCATCGAATTCAGCTGCGTGACCGACCGAGGCACCTATCCCTAGCGCGCGCAAGGCCTGCAACCGACGAGAGTCCTTGGCATCGGTGCCGGAAACGACCACGCCTCGAGTAGCCATGATCCGGGCGATACCCGACATTCCTGCACCACCGATTCCGACGATGTGCACGCGCCCCAGGGAAGACAGGTCTTGCTGGGCCACCTGCTACCCCTTTCCGCGTACGGCCGTGTCGAGGATCCATCGAGCGAAGTGCTCATCGGCTCGCCTGTCTCCCAACGCGTAAGCAGCGTCGGACATGGCCGCGAGCCGTTCTTTATCTTGGACCACCGACATCACGGTGTCGGTCAGCCACTCCGAGGTGAGCGCTTCGTCTGCCCTCTGCATTCCACCACCGGCGGCAACGATCGGTCGGGAGTTGCCGGCCTGTTCCCCGTTACCGATCGGCAAGGGGACGTATATGCCCGGAAGGCCTACGGCCGTGAGCTCCGCACACGTCATCGCCCCGGATCGGCACACCACCAGATCAGCAGCTGCGTAGGCCACGTCCATGCGGTCGATGTAGGCCACCGGGCGGTAGCCGGGATGTTCATCCGGAAGAACGTTGCCTCGTCCCACGGAGTGCAGGACCTGAATGCCCGCGTTCGTCAATGTCTCGATCGAGCCGGCTATCACCTCATTGAGATGGCGCGCGCCCTGACTGCCCCCGAAGACCAGGACAACCGGTCGATCCTGCGCCAATGTCCAACTGTCGCGTGCTTGGAGTCGCGTCGCCGCTCGATCAAGATGCGCGATGGAAGGTCGAAGCGGCAGACCCATATGCCGACTATGGGCGAGGACGCCGTCGTGGACCACTGCGACATGTGACGTCAGGTGGGCGCCGAGCCGATTGGCGAATCCGGGTCGGGAATTCGCCTCGTGGATGAAAAGCGGCGTCCGCGTGCGCCGTGCCGCGAGGTATCCAGGCACCGCCGCGTAGCCTCCGAAGCCCACGACCGCCGCGGCGCTGGTGGCTCGCAGGTGCGCACTCGCGGTTCGGACTGCCGTCCATGTATGACCAGGCAGGGTGAGCAGTTCCGCGTCGAGTCGACGGGGCATCGGTTGGGCATGTGTCGCAATCAGCGGGTAACCGCGAGCTTCGACCAGGTCGCCTTCGAGTCCACGCGATCCACCGACGAAGCTGATAGTGGTCGACGGTTCGATGCGTATCAGGGCATCAGCGGTGTTCAGGGCGGGTTCGAGGTGCCCAGCGGTGCCACCTGCAGCGAAGACGACGTGCATCGCAGTTCCCGTCAGCGTCGACGCAGCGCCTGCGCCGTGGTCCGACGCCGCAATGCTTTGCGAGCAGCGGGCTCACGCTTGGCGAATGCCATCAATATGCCTATGGCGGTGAGCGTGGGAATCAGGGACGAACCGCCATAGGACACCAGCGGCAATGTGACGCCGGCCACCGGCAACAGTCCCAGTACGCCACCGATGTTCACCACCGCCTGAACCACGATCCATGATCCGACACCAGCGGCTGCGAACCGCACGAACGGATCATCGGTATTGCGACTGAGTCGGAAGATTGCGAAGGCCAGAAGGGAGAACAATGCAAGCACGGTCAGCGTCCCGAGCAGACCGAGTTCCTCACCGATGACGGGGAAGATGAAGTCGGTATGCGCCTCGGGCAAGGTCCCCCACTTCTCCCTGCTGGCACCGAGTCCCACACCCCAGAACCCGCCGGTCCCGAGCGCGTATTGCCCCTGCGTGACCTGCCAGCCGAAACCGAGGCGATCGGCATCCGGATTCATCCACGACAGGATGCGCTCCATCCGATAAGGCGCGGCCAGCGACAGCACCCACACTCCGACGGCACCCACCGCGGCGAACGCGGCGAATATGCGCAACGGCGCTCCGGCAGCGAAGAGCATCCCCGTCACGATTGCGCCGAGCATCACGGTGTTGCCGAAGTCCCCCTCCAGCAGCACCAGCACCATGATGATCATGGCCACCGGGAGTAGTGGCACCAGGAGCCCTCGCCACGTGTCCAGTCGGCGATTTCGTCGGGAGAGGACCTCAGCGCCCCAGACGACCAGCGCGAGTTTCGCGATTTCGCTGGGTTGGAAGCGGAACGGCCCGAACAGTTCGATCCAGTTGCGCTGTCCGCCTACCTCGACTCCGATGATCAGCACTGCGATCAGGAAGCCGAATGCAATGAGCAGCAGAGGCCACGCGAAGCCGCGCCAGAACTCGATAGACGTCCTCGCCGCGAGGAACATCGCGATGACACCCAAGGCCGCGAAGAAACCCTGCCGCTGCGCCAAGGTGTAGGGCGAACCGAACACCCGAACGCTCTCGATGCTCGAAGCCGACATCACCATGATCAGCCCGAGCAGCAACAACAGCAGCGCTGATCCCATGAGCAGGTAGTACCCGCTCAAGGGGTGCTGCATGAGAAGTCCGACGCGTGATAATCCACCCGGCCGAGACTGCGCTTGATTGCGCGCTGACTGGTCCTGCTGGTCCAGATCAGGGCGCTCGATGAGGCGGTCACTCATGGTTCGTCCCCGACATCATCGCGTGCACGGACTCACCGAACATCCGACCGCGATGGGAGTAGTCGTCGAACATGTCCCAGGACGCACAGCCGGGGGCCAGTAATACGACGTCACCGGGTGACGCCAGCGACGCGGCGGCCTCGACGACGTCGCGCATCGCACCAGTGTCGGTCCGATCGATCGTGATCACGGGTACATCAGGGGCGTGTCGGGCCAGATCGTCGGCGATCACATGTGCGTCGACTCCCAAGAGCACGACCCCCCGCAGTCGATCGCGGACCCGAAGAACCAGATCGTCGAACTTCTGTCCCTTCGCCATGCCGCCAGCGATCCACACCACGTGGGGGTAGGCGGTCAAGGACATGGCGGCCGCGTGTGCATTCGTCGCCTTCGAGTCGTCGACGAAACGGATCCCGGCCACGCTCCCCACCTCCGCGATCCGGTGGGGCGCGGGGTGGAAGTCCCGCAAACCCTGCTGAACCGCGGTTGGCTCGACGCCATAAGAGCGTGCCAGAGCAGCTGCAGCGAGGGCGTTCACCACATTGTGCGGCGCAGCCGGATGTACATCAGCCACACTCGCAAGCTCCTGGGCAGTATCTCGACGCTCGGCGATGAAGGCCCGGTCCACCAGGTATTCGTCGACGATGCCGAGCATGCCGACCCCCGGTACGCCGAGGCTGACACCGATCGCTCGGCATCCGTCGACTACATCAGCCCGCTCGACCATCGCGCGGGTCTCCTGCTCCTCGACCACGTAAACAGCAGCGACCTGACAGTGGTGGAAGATGCGTTCCTTCGCTCCGGCGTAAGTGGGGAAGTCTCCGAAGTGATCGAGGTGGTCGGGAGCGATGTTCAAGCACACTGCCGACCAAGGGCTCATCGAGGTGACGAACGGCAACTGCGGTGCGCCCACCTCGACGGCGATCACATCGACATCGTCGTGCAAGACCACATCCACCAGGGGATTGCCGATATTCCCCGCAGCTACCGCTTCCGCCCCCGATGCCTTCAGCATGCTCTCGAGCATCAACGTCGTCGTGGTCTTGCCATTCGTTCCGGTAACGCACAACCATGGGGCGTCCGCCTGACCGCGTCGCAATCGCCACGCCAATTCGAGTTCCCCCCAGATCGGGATACCGACTCGGTGCGAGGACATCACGAATTCCGAGTTCGGACGGATCCCGGGAGACAGCACCAGAAGATCGGTGTCGTCAGGAACGAGAGCGTTCGGTCCGAGGTGGATCCGGGCACCGAGTGCTCCCAGGACTTCGGCTCGTTCACCTTGGGCTGGACCATCGACTTCGTCGATGACACTCACCTGGGCGCCAAGTTGCAAGAGCGCATCAGCGCACGAGTACCCGGCGACTCCCAGTCCTACGACACTCACGCGCACCGCCGACCAGTCGGAGTCTCGACACAGATCGACTGCTGCCGCATGACTCATGCGCGTACCCACTCGGCGTAGAAGATCGTAAGGCCGGCCCCGATACACAGGCCTTGGATGATCCACAGCCGCACGACGATCTGGGTCTCCGGCCAGCCGATCATCTCGAAGTGGTGATGCAAAGGCGCCATGCGGAAGACGCGACGACCCGTCAGTTTGAAGGATCCGACTTGCAGGATCACAGACACGGTCGTGATCAGGAACAGTCCCGCGATGAAAGGAAGGAGGAGTTCGGTGCGGGACAAGATCGCCAGACCCGCGATCCCACCGCCCAAGGCCAGTGAGCCGGTATCGCCCATGAAGATGCGTGCTGGCGCAGTGTTCCACCACAGGAATCCGAAGCAGGCTCCAGCTGCTGATGCGGCAACGATGCCGAGATCCAGGGGGTTCTGGGTGGTGTAGCAGAACTCGGTCACCTCGAACGCACAGTTCTGGCCGTATTGCCAGATGGACAGCAGGACGTAGGCGAGGAAGCTCATGACTGCAGCGCCCACCGCGAGTCCATCGAGCCCGTCGGTGAGATTCACACCGTTGGTCGTGGCGGTGATCAGGAACCACACCCAGATCAAGAACAGACCCATCGGAAGAACCAGCGGTGTGTCTCGCACGAAGGACACCGCCATCGATGCTGCCGTCTGCCCATCGGTATCCGGGAACTGCACGGACAGGTAGGCGAAGGCGAAGGCGACGGCCGCCTGGCCGATCAACTTGGTTCGAGCCCGCAGACCGGTACTGCGCTGCTTGAAGATCTTCAGATAGTCGTCTGCTAGACCGACCGCGCCCAGCCCCACCATCAGGAAGATCACTAGGAGGCCGGATTGAGTAAGCGGGCGCCAGGTGATCAAGTGCGTGCCGAAATATCCGGCCAGCACGGCGAGCAGGATTGCCACGCCACCCATCGACGGGGTGCCTCGCTTGGACTCGTGATCTGGATACAGGCTGTCTTCGGAGCTCACGCGGATCGCCTGTGCGTATCCCCGGCGGGACAGCAACTTGATCAACATGGGAGTGACGACGAGCGACACGACCGACGCGATCGCCAAGGCGATGACCACAAGCCTCATGCGGATCTCCCATGGCGCTGGAGTAGTCGTTCGGCTACCACCTCGAGGCCCACTGCGCGTGAGGCCTTCACCAGCACTATGTCACCCGGGCGAAGCTGGTCCTCCAGAAGTTCCGCAGCCGCATCCGCATCCGGCACCCACGTTGACTCCTCCCCCCATGAGCCTTCGTTGCTCGCAGCAAGGTGCATGACCTTGGTGGCATCACCGACGCACACGAGCCGTGAGATGTCGAGGCGGACCGCAAGTCGGCCGATGTCGTCATGCGCGGTCTGCGCGTGATCCCCCAGCTCGCGCATCTCCCCCAGCACCGCCCACGAGCGCCGCTCCCCTGCCATGGACCGCAGCGCCTTGATGGCCGCACGCATCGATTCAGGATTGGCGTTGTAGGCATCACTGATGATCGTGATGCCATCCTCGGTCTCGGTGACCTCCATGCGCCACCGACTGCGCGGCACGGCAGCCGTCAATCGACGGGCGATGGTGCCGGCGGTCATGCCACACAGGTAACCGACACTGGCCGCAGCAAGTGCGGATTCCACGAAGTGCTCGCCATGCAACTGCAGGCAGACACGAACCGGATCTTCTCCTGGGATCGACAGATCGAACGACGGGCGGCCGGCGGAGTCGAGCGTGACGTTTCCGGCCTTCACATCGGCGGACTCACCACCTCCGAACCACAGGACTTTCGCCGCTGTCCGCTCGGCCATCCGCGCAACCTGCGGATCATCGGCGTTGAGGACCGCTCGGCCATCGTGGGAGAGCGATTCGATCAGCTCACCTTTAGCGAGGGCTATGTCCTGCGGGCCCTTCATCATCCCCAGGTGTGCACTTCCCACATTGAGTACGACCCCGATCTCCGGTCGAGCTAGATCCGCCAGATACGCGATGTGGCCCAGGCCCCGCATTCCCATTTCCAGGACGAGGAACTCTGTATCTTCATCCGCTTGCATGATGGTGAGCGGCACACCTACCTCGGTGTTGAAGGAACCCTCCGCCGCGACCACGTCGCCCTCGAGGACATCGGCGATCAGATCCTTGGTGGTCGTCTTGCCGGCGCTGCCGGTTATTCCCACGACGGTGGCCGTGAGGTTCTCACGCCGGTACCACGCGGCGATCCGCCCGAAAGCGACGACGGGATCGGATACAACCAGGCACGGCAGATCCGGAACTTCATGAGCCACCATGACCGCAACGGCACCGTCGGCGACTGCGGCAGCGGAACCCGACGACGAACCGCCCGGGGTGTGGTCGGGGTGATGCGGATTGCGGGTCTTGCCGGGGCCGTAAACGGCGAACTCAGTCGTCACCGTCTTGCCGATGATGACC
>JBMTHB010000058.1:0-7649 GCA_049435845.1 Candidatus Nanopelagicales bacterium
CCGGCGGCGTAGCCGATCGAGGCGGCCAATGGTGGACCCAGGGCTTGCGACAACTGACGGATCCGATGGTCCTTGTATCGGTACAGGACCTGCCGTGCAGGGCCGCGGTAGTCCACCGCGCACACAACGGCAATTCGAAGCCCATCCATGACATCCCCCATGTCCACATCCAGACGTCGTCGAATCCGTGGTTCCAATGCGCGGGCACAATTCGAACACAGCAAGGTGCCGGGCTCGTCGCAGCCCGCGCACGCTCGACCCAGGATCAGATCCAGGATGCTCGTTACCAGCCCTGACATGTCTGCAGGATGGGGCGTGGAGTTCGAAGCGTCACGCAGCTTCGGGACGCCTGTGAAATGCACGCGCGCTGCTTGTGGATCTGCTGCCCGTGCGAACCAGTGCGGATCTGCGTCAGTGAGCGTCGAACGTCAAGGACACCAGGCCAGTCCGCAGTCCTTCGATGACGGCGGCAGTCCGCGAGGGCGCTTGCAGCACTTCCAAAATGGATCGCACGTGGTTCTTGACGGTGTTTTCGCTGATGCCCAGGTCGAGGGCGATCTGTTGATTCGATCGTCCTCGTGTCAGCGCCGTGAGCACGTGATGCTCACGTGCGGTCAGGGGCCGACGGTTCGGTGTGAGTGAGTCATCGGGTGTGAGATCGGCGTACCAGGCGTCGACGGGGCCATCGGGTGCATCCAGGGCACCGCGATGAGGAAAGGGATGCACACGGAACCCCGCTTGGTTGACCACCGCTCGGGTTGTGGCGTCTCGTGGACCGAGCCAGGAGATCACCGCCAGTCCCAGTGCACCGAACGCCCACGTGCAGGCCAAGCGCACTCCCTGGGCGAGGCCGTGGATCGTGCCGGTGTCCGCGCCTGAGTTCACCGTCACCTCCAGTCGAGCTCGAGCAGCCCGCACCGCATCGGCGTCCACGGTGAGTCGAAGGTCCCCTAGTTCGGCACGTGTCGACAGGCGCGTGGCACGCCAGCGGTATCCAGCGGCACGCGCGCCACCGTCGGTGGGCATCCCTTCGAGGGTCACCTGGCCATCGCTCAGGGTCACTTCGCGGGTCGGCACGGGGTCGGACGCCATGCGGACCAGTGTTCCAGCGACGTCTACGATGACGGGGCTAGGTGGTCGAAGGCGTTCTTCGGTGTACCCGGCGAGGTCCCAGCAGGCGCTCCGCCTGCAATCACAGGCCGCGCGAACGCGGCAGCGTCGAAAGGTCGCAACGTGGGAGTGCTGGACAAGGTCCTGCGGGCCGGTGAGGGCAAGACCCTTCGTAGGTTGGAGGCGGTAGCCAAGGCCGTCAATGCCATCGAGGATGACTACGTAGCGTTGACCGACGAGGAACTGCGGGCCCTCACGGATGAGTTCAAGGCCCGCTATACGGACGGCGAGAGCCTTGATGACCTGATGCCCGAGGCATTCGCCACGGTCCGGGAAGCCGCTCGACGCACCCTCGGTCAACGTCACTACGACGTTCAGATCATGGGCGGTGCGGCATTGCACATGGGGAATATTGCCGAGATGAGGACAGGAGAGGGCAAGACGCTCGTAGCTACATTGCCGTCCTACCTCAATGCACTGTCGGGCGACGGGGTCCACGTGGTGACCGTCAACGATTACCTGGCCGAACGCGATGCGGAGTGGATGGGCCGCATCCATCGGTTCCTGGGTCTGGAAGTCGGCGTCATCTTGAGCCAGATGACTCCGGCGCAGCGGCGCGTTGCCTACGCAGCAGATATCACCTACGGCACCAACAACGAATTCGGGTTCGACTATCTGCGCGACAACATGGCGTGGTCTAAGACGGAGATGGTGCAGCGCGGGCACAACTTCGCAGTCGTCGATGAAGTCGACTCCATTCTCGTGGATGAGGCGCGCACCCCGTTGATTATCAGTGGTCCTGCTGATCAACCCACTGCGTGGTACTCGGAGTTCGCACGGATCGCGCGCCTGCTGGAGCGGGATGTCGATTACGAAGTCGATGAGAAGAAGCGCACCGTAGGTGTCCTCGAGGCAGCGATCGACAAGGTCGAAGACCAACTCGGCATCGACAACCTGTACGACACCGTGAATACACCCCTGGTCGGATTTTTGAACAACTCGATCCGGGCGAAGGAATTGTTCAAGAAGGATCGGGACTACGTGATCCTCGACGGCGGTGTGGTTATCGTCGACGAGCACACCGGCCGGATCTTGAAGGGGCGCCGCTACAACGAGGGCCTGCATCAAGCGATCGAGGCGAAAGAGGGCGTGGAGATCAAGGCGGAGAATCAGACGCTCGCTACGGTCACACTCCAGAACTTCTTCCGGCTGTACACGAAGCTCTCCGGCATGACCGGCACGGCCATGACCGAGGCGGCGGAGTTCAACCAGATCTACAACCTCGGCGTGGTGCCCATCCCCACGAATCGTCCGATGGTCCGCATCGATCAGCCCGACCTCGTGTATCGCACGTCGGGCGCCAAACTCGATGCAGTCGTCGAGGATGTAGTCGAGCGCCACGGGGCCGGCCAACCCGTGCTGATCGGGACCACGAGCGTGGAGAAGTCCGAGCACCTGTCGGCGTTGCTCAAGAAGAACGGCGTTCCGCACGAGGTCCTGAATGCCAAGAACCACGAGCGCGAGGCCGCGATCGTGGCTCAGGCGGGCCGCCGTGGCGCCGTGACCGTCGCCACGAACATGGCAGGTCGCGGCACCGACATCATGCTCGGTGGCAACCCCGAATTCATGGCTGCAGCTGCGCTTGCCCAGAAGGGTATGTCGCCCGTGGACGACCCGGAGGGGTACGAGGCGGCGTGGCCGACGGCGCTGGAGCAGGCCCAGGCTGCAGTCCAGGCCGAGCATGACGAGGTGGTGGCGCTTGGGGGCCTGTACGTCCTGGCCACCGAACGCCATGAGTCGCGTCGGATCGACAACCAGCTCCGTGGCCGATCCGGCCGCCAAGGCGACCCGGGCGAATCGCAGTTCTACCTCTCGCTCGAAGACGACCTGATGCGGCTGTTCAAGGCGGACATGGTCGATGCGTTCCTTCGCCGTTTCAATGTGCCAGATGATGTGCCGATCGAGGCGAAGATGGTCACGAACGCGATCCGCTCGGCACAGACGCAGGTGGAAGCGCAGAACTTCGAGATCCGCAAAGACGTGCTGAAATACGACGACGTCTTGAATCGCCAACGTCTGGTCATCTACGACGAGCGTCGTCGGGTCATCGAGGGCGAGGACATCGAGGGTCAAATCCGAACCTTCATCACCGAGACGGTCGAGAGTTACGTCAACGAAGCCACCGCAGACGGCTACCCGGAGGATTGGGACCTGGAGAAACTCTGGACCGCCTTGCAGCAGCTCTACCCGGTCTCCTTGACGATCGAGGACGTCGAGGAGGAATCAGGCGGCGGGCGTCCTGGGCTGAGCGCGGACTTCCTGCGCGAGATGCTCGTCGATGACGCCCAAAGCGCCTATGACCAGCGGGAGCAGGATCTCGGTGAAGACGTAACGCGTGAACTAGAGCGTCGAGTCATCTTGACGGTCCTGGACCGCAAATGGCGTGAGCACCTGTACGAGATGGACTACCTTCGTGACGGTATCGGCCTACGCGCGATGGCCCAGCGCGATCCGCTTGTCGAGTACCAGCGCGAGGGATACGACCTGTTCATGGCGATGATGGATGCGATCAAAGAAGAGACGGTCGGATACGTTTTCAACGTCGAGGTCGAAATCAAACCCCAGGTTGCGCCGGAGGTGGCCGAGCAGATCGACGTCCTGGCCGACGCCAGCCAGACCGAAGCCGGGGCGGCGATCGCCGCTGCTGTGGCAGCCGGATCCCAGCCGACCAGCACAGGAGCACCCACGATCCAGGCACCGGGTCTGCAGCCGAATCGGCCGGAGCACATGGAGTACCCCGCGCCGGATGAGTCCGGTGGAGTGATGCACGGCGAGATGGAGTCCGATGACGACGGCATCATCGAAGTGGACCCCGGTGCCTCACGCGCCGAGCGCCGCAGGGCCGAGCGCCAGAATCGCAAGAAGCGACGCTGAACTCGCACATCACCGGAAGTCGACCGCGGTCACCAGCCAGCTCCCCGGACGCGCCTCCATGCGCAGGGCCACGGCGTGCGACCGGGCCGCACCGACAAGGACCGCCGACGCCTCGATGATCCCCGGGGCCACGACACAACAGCGCACCGCGCGCACCTGTCGTAACCTGGACAGGCCGTGTGACGAGCGCGATCGGGCGCATGTACGCGAAGTTCTCTCCGAATCGGGCATCCATGTTTCGATCCACGCGCTGCCCGAGGACGCCAGCGTCGCTATGTGCCGTAGGACCGGGTCGCTTCTTGCGGAGGTGGCTGCGAGCAAACGGCTGCGCAAATCGCATACGAGGTTAGGTGGCGCGGTCGCCGCCTAGCCGAATCGCCTGTCATCCAGGCTGGATCAGGGAGAAGCTAAGACGACCACTCGGTCACCGATCTTCGACCACTCGTAGAGGGCCTGCGCATCATCCTCGTGCATCCGGATGCATCCTCCGGTGGCGATGGGCAGACCGAGTTGATCGACGCCGTGCATCATCCGACCGTCGTAGTAGATGGGGATGCTGTGGAAGCCGATCGGCGTCTTGCCGTCGTTGCCGTAGGCGAAACGGGTCATGTGATCGAACGTGACCCTGGAGTTGGGGTTCCCGCTGCGTTCGGACTTGGAGTAGACCTTGTACTCGCCCGCTGCCGGCCTGTCCCATCGACCGACGATGGGGAAGCGGAAGACCACCTCGTTGTCGGCGTTCATCGCCCAGACCGTCATGAGCGACTTGTCGTACACGATCCGCCGGCCGTCTCGTCCGTCCATTGGGCGATCGGGAACGTTCTTGGCCTTGGTGGAGCGGGTCGCAGCGACCGGCTTCTTGACCTTGCGCGGCGGCACCGGAACGGCGGTTTTGCGAATATCGGACGCTGCGCTCGCAGTCGTCGACGCCGTGCTCCCGGTTGCCGGGAGCTCGGACGCAGAAACCGGCGCTCCGGTACCCAGCACACCGAAGGCCACGGCCACGACCGAGACCAGGACGGGGAAGCGCATAACGTTCAGACTACGGGGTTTCCCACGTTCCCGCGTGGGACACCCCTGCGTGTCACACTGGGGTTACTCGGGAGTAGGAGAGTGGGATGGATCGGCTGGATGCGACGGATGCCGCCATCTGGTTCGCGGAAGACGCCTCCACCCCCCGCAACGTTGGGGGAGTGGCGATCTTCCGGCCTCCAGCCGGTGGCTTCGACCACGAGCGACTTGTCCGGTTGATCCGCAACCGCATCGCCCACGTCCCGCGCTATCGCCAGCGTCTCCGCGAAGTCCCCTGGGGGCTGTCGCGACCGGTCTGGGTGGACGATGCGAATTTCGACGTCACCTTCCACGTGCGACGTTCGGCGCTGCCCAACCCCGGAACGCGAGCGCAACTCGAGGAGTTGGTGGCTCGACTCATGGCTCGTCCACTGGACAGATCCCGGCCGTTGTGGGAGATGTACCTGATCGAAGGACTGGAGGACGGGCTTTTCGCGGTGGTCACCAAGAGCCACCAGGTCCTGGTCGACGGCACCGGTGCTATCGACATCGCCCAAGTAATGCTGGATGCGAATTCCGAAGCCGTCGAAGACACTCCCGATGCTTGGGCGCCGAGACCGGAACCCAGCGATGTGGAACTCGTCGCCGCTGCGTTCACGAGCGTGGTGACCCGCCCCACCGTGGCCTGGGATGTGGCATCGAGTGCCGTCCGCGACGCGGGGGCCGCCGCTGAGTCGTTCGTCTCGTGGGCACGCGATACCGGGATGGATGTCGTACGCACCATCGCGTCGATCCTCCGCGCGCCCATCGATAGTCCGCTTAACACCAGAATCGGAGCGCAGCGCCGCTTCACGATCACCAGCCTGTCCCTGGCTGATCTGCGTGACATCCACGGAACGAGCGTGGGAACCGTCAACGATGCCGTCTTGACCGTGGTCACCGGTGCCTTGCGAGATTGGCTGATGAACCGCGGACGCGTACTCGATTCATCTGCGACTTTGCGGGCCCTGGTGCCGGTCAGCATCCAGTCGGAGACCGTTTCCCGAAGAGAAAAGCCGATCACGGGTGAGGTAGGGGCATTCCTCATCGACTTGCCGGTAGGTGAGGCCGACCCGATAGTCCGATTGCACCAGATCGCCTTCCACATGCGCGATCTGCGAAACAAAGAGCGGTTCGTCGCTGCCGAGGCGCTGGCCGGAGCAGCCGGATTCGGTCCCCCCACCTTGCACGCGCTCGGGTCACGGGTGGGTGCCACGCTGTCGCAGCGGGCCTACAACGTCTCGATCATCAACGTCCCCGGTCCGCAGCGGCCGCTCTTCGCAGCCGGCAGTGAGATGGTCGAGGCGTATCCGTTCTCTCCGCTGGTGCACGGTCAGGCACTCAGTATCGGACTCACCTCCTACCGCGGATCGGTCTTCATCGGTTTAACCGCCGATCGCGATGCGCTCGCGGACGTGGGAGTGATCGTCGAAGGCCTCCACGCGGCGCTGCAAGAGCTGAAGGAGGCTGCCTCGAAAGAGAGCGGCTTGCGCGTCATTCCCGGGCGTGCGGATGTGGGCTAGTAGATGACCTCCAGTGAATCGAAGGGGCGAAGCCCGCGACGGGCGCTTGTGTTCGGTGGCGGAGGAGTGCTCGGGGGTACGTGGGCGGTGGGCGCTCTCGCCGCTTGGCAGGAGGAAACCGGACTGGATCCTGTCGATGTCGACATCATCGTGGGAACCAGTGCCGGGTCCGTTCTGGCTGCCCTGGTCGCGTGCGGAGTCAGCACCGACGAACTGATTACGCACTACCGCGACGAGCACGTCACCACCGGACCGCTGGCCGGCTACGAGTGGGATCCCGATCGAGCCACAGGCGGCAAGCGACCGGGTCGTCCGAAACTTCGCGGTCCGGGTTCGCCCGCACTCATCCGCTCGAGTCTGCGAAACCTCGGCCAGTTGCCCGCGACCACTGTGTTGTCGGCCTTCCTACCTGAAGGCGGAAAGTCTTTGGAACGGGTTGGTCACTTGATCGACGCCGTAACGCCACTAGGCGAATGGTCAGTCCACCCGGATCTGTGGGTGGTGGCGACCGACTACTCCGACGGTCATCGGGTCGTGTTCGGTCGCCCCGGAGCGCCGGTTGCTCCGTTGGCCAGCGCGGTCATGGCGTCGTGCGCCATCCCCGGATGGTTCACACCTGTCGAGATCGCCGGGCGCACCTATATCGACGGCGGTGCGGTCTCGGCGACGTCGGTCGATGTGCTGGCGCATTCCGGTGTGGACGAGGTCTACGTCATCGCCCCCATGGTGTCGTTCGAAACCGATTCGCCCTCGAGCATCCAAGCCCGCCTCGAACGGCGCTGGCGCGCCCAGGTGACCAAGGTCTGTCGTGACGAGATGGCGCTGCTGCGTGCAGCCGGCGCATCGGTGTACGCCATCGGTCCAGGTCCTGACGACTTGGAGGCGATAGGTGCGAACCTCATGGACGCCCGGCGCCGTCAACTAGTACTCGACACGTCACTTCGCACCAGCACCCGGGTCTGGCGCGAGCAGCTCACCCAATCCCTGGCCGGCTAGTCGCGTGTCCCTTTGCTCCTGCTAATCGCAGTCGCG
>JBMTHB010000059.1:0-7649 GCA_049435845.1 Candidatus Nanopelagicales bacterium
TCTGGGGTGCGAAGGACGTCGCCAGCGAAATGCCGGTCCACGCCTCGCAGCTCTACGCCATGAACATCGCTGCGCTGGCCGGGTTGCTGGTGAAGGACGGCGAGTTCGTTGTCGATCTCGAGGACGAGATCCTCGACGGGTGCGCTGTTGTGCACGACGGGGAAGTCCGAAACGAAGTGGCGCAGCAGGCGCTGCAGGGAGGTGCGTGAGCATGGACGGCATCGCACTGCTGACGATCTTCATCCTGAGTGTGTTCGTCGGCTTCGAGGTCGTCTCGAAGGTGTCGACCGTGCTTCACACCCCGCTGATGTCCGGCGCCAACGCCATCCACGGTGTGGTCGTGATGGGCGCGATCATCGTCGCGGGGGAGTCCCAGCCTGGTTCGCTGGAACTGTGGATCTCCCTGGCGGCGGTGCTACTCGGCGCTATCAACCTCGTGGGTGGATTCGTGGTCACCGACCGCATGTTGGAGATGTTCAAACCCAAGAAACCCGCCGCCGCTAAGGAAGGCGGTGCGGCATGACCGACGTGCATGTCGACCCCACGTGGGTGCAACTGAGCTACCTGGTCGCGGCTGTGTTGTTCATCCTGGCCCTGAAGTCGATGTCTTCCCCGCGGACCGCCAGAACCGGCGTCCTGCTCGGTGCGGTCGGCGCGCTGCTGGCCACGGTGGTGCTGTTCTTCAGCGGCATCGAGTTGATGAACCTGGCGTTGATCCTCATCGTCCTGGCGGTGGGTTCGGTTGTCGGCCTGGTGGCCGCGCGCCGGGTCAAGATGACGGCGATGCCGCAACTCGTGGCGCTGTTCAACGGCGTGGGTGGCGGTGCCGCAGGGCTGATCGCGGTGGTCGAGTACCTGGTGGTGGGAAGCGATGACCTGCTGTTCCTCATCTTCACTGTCGCGACGGTGATCATCGGATCGGTCGCGTTCTCCGGTTCCGTGGTCACCTACCTGAAACTCCAGGAACTCATGACCACTCGACCCGTGGTCATCCCGCTGGGCAAGTGGATCACCATCCTCGTCGCGCTGGCGACCGTGGTCGGTGGCGTGTGGATGGTCGTCGATCCGCAGCAGTGGCTGCTGTGGTCCCTGCTCGGACTCGGACTGCTCTTCGGTGTCCTGTTCGTGCTCCCGGTGGGTGGCGCCGACGTGCCGATCGTCATCTCGCTGCTGAATGCGATGACCGGTCTCGCTGTGGCGGCCTCCGGTTACGTCCTCGGCAACGTGCTGCTCCTCATCGCCGGCACACTCGTCGGTGCCTCGGGCACGCTGCTGACCAACCTGATGGCAAAGGCCATGGGGCGTCCGCTGACCTCCACCCTCTTCGGTGCGTTCTCCGGAACGACTGCCGGCGGCAGTGGCAGCGGCACCGATCGCCCGGTTCGCTCCGGGTCGGCCAACGACGTCGCGATCATGCTCGGCTTCGCGAACAAGGTGATCTTGGTGCCGGGGTACGGACTGGCGGTTGCGCAAGCGCAAAGCACGCTGCGCGAACTCGCCGATCTGCTGACCGAGAAGGGCATCGAGGTCGACTACGCCATCCACCCGGTGGCAGGACGCATGCCCGGTCACATGAACGTGCTGCTCGCCGAGGCGAACGTGCCCTACGACCAACTCAAGGAGATGGACGAGATCAACCCGGAGTTCTCGGCCACCGATGTTGTGCTCGTGGTGGGCGCGAATGACGTCGTGAACCCCGCCGCCCGCACCGACAAGGACGCGCCGATCTACGGCATGCCCATCCTGGACGTCGATGCAGCCCAGCAGATCGTCTTCTTGAAACGGTCCATGCGACCTGGCTT
This sequence comes from Candidatus Nanopelagicales bacterium, assembly GCA_049435845.1. Lineage (GTDB taxonomy): Bacteria > Actinomycetota > Actinomycetes > S36-B12 > S36-B12 > S36-B12. The sequence continues at coordinate 1,803 of JBMTHB010000059.1, forward strand.
CGCGGGTATCGAGAACGAGATCCTGTTCGATCCGAAGACGACGTTGCTGTTCGGTGATGCGAAGGACTCGCTCACCAAAGTCGTCGCCGCCCTCAAGAACGTCTGACGCTTTTTCCCTGAGTGTGGGCTAAAGCGCGGGGGTTAGGCGACGCCGTAGAGGCGATCGCCGGCGTCGCCTAGTCCGGGAACGATGTAACCCTTCTCGTTGAGTCGCTCGTCCAGGCCGGCGGTCACCACGGTGACATCGACGTCCTTATCGCCATACGCCTGCTCCATGTGCGCGAGGCCTTCCGGTGCAGCCAGCAGGCAGATCGCGGTGACGTCCTTGGCACCGCGGTCCAGCAGGATGTCGATGGCGGCCACCAGCGTCCCCCCGGTCGCCAGCATCGGATCGAGGACGAACACCTGTCGATCGTGCATGTCGTGGGGTAGGCGGTCGGCATAGATCGACGCGGTCAACGTCTCGTCATCGCGCACCAAGCCGAGGAATCCAACCTCCGCCGTGGGCATCAGCTTGACCATGCCGTTCAGCATGCCCAGGCCCGCGCGCAGGATCGGCACGACGAGCGGCTTGGGCTCGCCGAGTTCGTAGCCGGTGGTCGGTGCCACCGGCGTGCTGATCTGCTCTGGGTGGACGGTCAGTGACCGGGTTGCCTCGTAGGCGAGCAGGGTGACCAGTTCCTCGGCCAGTAGCCGAAATGTCGCGGAGGATGTTTCCTCACGACGCAGCCGGCTCATCTTGTGGGCAACCAGCGGATGATCGATCACCAGTGTTCGCATGAACCGCAGGGTAGTCGTATCCGTGACGCCGATGTGCCACTCATGACACGATCTCCCTGTGGGCACGCAGGTGGTGAGCGCAGACGACATCGACCAGTCGATCGTCTTCTGGCGGGAGGAGGGCGCCTGGCAGGTGTCCAGCATTCCGGCGAACAACGCCGTATCGATGGACGCTCTGCTCTCCGCGCTGTCGCGGTTCCCCGGCGAAGGCGGTGTCTTCGGCGCGGTCACGATCGGGGATGACTTCTTCCTGCTCGTCAGGGAGAGCGCGCAAGGCCGATGGATCCTGCTCAGCGACGGCGCCGCATCCTGGGATTGGTCCCTGGCCGAAGAAGCCGTCGACATGCTCGGACTCAGCGAGGACGACGTCGAGGAATTCGAACCCGCTGGCGACACACGTCTGCTCGAGGAGTTCGGTATCGGCGCGCAGGACGTGGAATTGCTGTGCTCAGATGAAGAGTTGTACCCCGACGAGCAGCTTGCCCGCATAGCCGAACGCCTCGGTATCGCCGCGCAGTGGTCGCGCGCGAGTCGGTGATGACCAGTCGCGAGGCTGATTTCCAGGCATGGATGCACCAGGCGATGATCGAAGCGCGTGCCGCTGGTGAGCGCGGTGAGATACCGATCGGTGCGCTGGTCGTCGACTCCACGGGTCGGGTGTTGGCTGCAGCGGGGAACCGTCGGGAATCTGATCACGATCCAACCGCGCACGCCGAAGTGCTGGCATTACGGGCCGCAGCTGGTGAGTGCGGAGATTGGCGCCTGACCGGCTGCACTTTGGTGGTGACCGTGGAGCCGTGTCCGATGTGCGCCGGAGCGGCGGTCATGTCCCGGGTGCAGACGCTGGTATTCGGTGCGTGGAACGACGACTACGGAGCCGCCGGATCTCGCTGGGACCTGGTGCGAGATCGACGCTTGAACCATCAGGTGGAGGTCGTGGGCGGTGTGTGCGCCGATGAGTGTGCTGGGCTGTTGCGTGAGTTCCTCGCCGATCAGCGCATCGGCGACTCTTCACAGCAGGCCTAGAGTGAGATCCGATGAGCGCCTTGAGTCCGGTTCGCCGTTCGCCAGCCAAGCGTCCGCGATGGCTGGTCGTCACGCTGGTCTCGGTGTCGATGCTCGCCTTGTTCGCGATCGGTTTCGCGGCCGCTTTGTTCATCGACGGCAGCCCGAGCTCCGTGGTCGCGACGGTCGACGAAGTCGTGCAGGGCTCGGTGGAATCGAACGCTGGTGCAACGGTTGCGCCCGAGCCGTGTGAGACAACACTCGTCGCACCAGCCGAGGTGCTACCCAGACCCGACTCGATAGTGGTGAACGTCTACAACTCCACTCAGCGTGGTGGACTCGCGGGAACGACCGCCCAGGAATTGAGTCAGCGTGGCTTCCGCATCAACAAGGTGGAGAACGATCCTCTTGGTGTGTCCTTGCGCGGTGTGGGGGAGATCCGCTACGGGCCCAACGGCGCCGAGAATGCTCAACTGCTGCAGTTCTACTTCCCCGGTGCGGCGATGGTCGACGATGGGCGGTCCGGACCGCGGGTGGATATCTCCTTGGGACGTGGTTTCGAGGCGATGGAGGATCAAGCGTTGGTTGCGGCCACATTGGCTTCGCCTTCGCCCTCGCTATCGGGACCGGGCTGCCCGAGCGAGTAGCACGCGAACCGCGTCGCCAAAGCCGGCGAATGCGGGATTGGTCGTCTGACCAGCGCGGTACCGGGCCCAGATCTGTTGCAGGATCACCGCGAGGCGGAACAGACCGTAGATTTCGTAGAACGTCCAGTTGACGTCCGTGAATCCCATGCGGTCTGCATAGCGCTGCTGGATCTCGATCCTCGTCGGCATCCCAGGCAGATCGCTGGGTTGCCTCGTCAGTGCCGCGAACGCCGGATCGACTGCTGCATCGGATGAATCGATCCAGTACGCGAGCGCGGCACCGACATCCATCAGGGGATCACCGACGGTGGCCATCTCCCAGTCCAGCACGCCGATGATCGTCGGCGAAGCGCCAGGCGTGAGCGAGCTTGCGTCCATGATCATGTTGTCCAGTCGCCAATCCCCGTGGATGACGCAGGCAGCGACATCGGCAGGACGGTTGGCTGCCAGCCACGACATCACGTCCTCGCTGTCGGGGATGTCGTCGGTGCGCGCGCGACGGAAGCGATCCGACCAGCCGAAGATCTGCCGATCGACATAACCGGGGCCCTTGCCCCAGTCGGTCAGTCCGGCCGATTCCACATCCACGGAGTGCAGATCGGCCCATCTGTCGACGTAAACCTCACCGACGGCGGCCGCGACATCGGGTGTCAGATCGGCGGCTGTGTCCGGACGCAGGATCGTGCCAGCCAGGTAGTCCATGACGTAGAAGGTCGAACCGATGACGCCTTCGTCAGTGCAGTAGGCCTGCACGGTCGGCACGTACGGATAGGGGCCAGCCAGGTGTTCCAGGACGTGCACCTCGCGCCCCATGTCGTGGGCGGATGCGGCCTTCATGCCCGCCGGTGGTCGACGCAGGACGAGGTCCCGATCGGCGTAACTCAACCGGTAGGTCAGGTTCGATGCGCCCTTGGTGAATTGCTCGACGACGGGTGTTCCCGCGGGGAGGTCCGTGATCCTTGTGCGTAGCCAGTCGTCTACGCGGCCGATATCGAAGGCATCTTCATCACGAACGATCGATCGATCGGTCATGATCGCCGAAGTTCCACCCGCGCTATGTCACGCAGGTGCACTTCGTCCGGGCCATCGGCCAGGCGCAGCGAGCGGGCGCCGGCGTACATCGACGCGAGCGGGAAGTCATCACTCACACCCGCCCCACCGTGCACCTGGATAGCTCGATCGAGCACATCGCACGCCACGCGAGGTGCGACCACCTTGATCGCGGCGATCTCGGTGCGGGCTCCCTTAGCCCCTACGTCATCGATCATGGCGGCGGCCTTCAAGGTGAGAAGTCGCGCCTGCTCGATCTCGATGCGGGACAGCGCGATGGCCTCGCGCACCACTCCCTGGTCCGCGAGCGGACCGCCGAAGGCTTGGCGATGCTTGGCGCGGGCCACCATCATCTCCAGCGCCCGTTCGGCGACCCCGATCATTCGCATGCAGTGATGGATGCGCCCTGGTCCCAGCCGGGCCTGGGCTATCGCGAAACCCGCCCCCTCCTCACCTATGAGGTTCGAAACGGGAACGCGGACATCACGGAACTCGATGTCCCCGTGTCCGTGCTGGTCGTGGTAGCCGAATACCGGCAGCGAGCGATGCACAGTCACACCCGGGGTGTCCATCGGCACCAGCACCATCGACTGCTGCCGGTGCGTTTCGGCCTGCGGATCGGTCTTGCCCATAACGATCAAGATCTCGCACCGTGGATCCAACGCCCCGGTCGTCCACCATTTGCGTCCGTTGATCACATAGTGATCGCCGTCGCGTTCGATGCGAGTGGAGATGTTCGTGGCGTCGGATGATGCGACATCGGGCTCGGTCATCGAGAACCCGGAGCGGATCCGGCCGTCGAGGAGTGGCTGTAGCCAACGTTGCCGCTGTTCGGGTGTTCCGAACATGTGCAGCACTTCCATATTCCCGGTATCCGGTGCCGAGCAGTTGAACGCCTCGGGTGCGATCTCCACCGATCGTCCGGTCCACTCGGCCACGTGGGCGTAGTCCAGGACGGTTAAACCGTGCGCGGGGTCGGTGGAGTCCGGCAGGAACAGGTTCCATAACCCACGCTCCCGAGCAGCTGCTTTCAGTTCCTCCACCACCGGAGGCAAATCGTGGAGGCGACCTTCGGCGGCGAGAGCACGACGTTGGTCGGCGTAGATCGGTTCAGCCGGGTAGACGAATTCGTCGAGGAATGCGCGGGTGCGGGCTACGTAATCGGTGGCGCGAGGGCTCGGTCCTAGATCCACGATCAGCCTTCGGACTCAGCAGAGGACAGCGCCGCCGGTTCGGCTATCGCGTCCTCATCGCCTTTGAGGGAATCGATCAGTTCGTATCGCTTGCCGTAGATGTCCAACAGCGACAGCAGCATCGCGGTGACCGGGATGGCCAGGAAAGCTCCCGCCACCCCGAATAGTGATGCGCCCAGGAGAACCGAACCAAAGGCGACGGCCGGATTGACGTTGACCGCCTTCGCGCTGATCCGCGGCTCGATGGTGAGGTTCTCCACCTGCTGGTAGATGATCGCCCACGCCAGCGCGAGAACCCCGACGAGCGGGTTGTCGCTGAGCAGTCCGACGAGAACCGGCAGTGCGATCGAGATATAGGTACCGATCGTGGGGACGAACTGCGCCACGATGCCGGTCCACAGCGCCAGTGGCAGCCAATACGGCATGTCGATGATCAGGAACACAACCGCGGTGGTGGCCGAGTTGATCGTCGCCAGGATGACGCGCGCACCGATATACCCGCCGGTCTTCTGCGAAGTGAGTCGCCAGACCGTTAGCACGAACTCCTGCGCGCGATCAGGGAACAGGCTCGCCACCCAGCGCTGGAACTGCGGCAATTGCGCCGAGAAGTAGAACAAGAACAGCCCGAAGGTGAAGATGCTGAAGATGCTGCCGACCAGTGACGTGACGAACCCCAGGATGCCGAACGCGATCTCACCGGCGTAGAGCGCCAGGTCGGCGGTCTCGACGTCGAGCATCGCGAGGATGTCGTTGAACTCGTAGGAGGTTCCGAGCTGCTGATTGGCCCACGCGAGTGCCTGGGCGATCACATCAGGTACGGCCATGGCCAACTGCACGAGCTGGTCGACGAGCAGACTGCCGAAGGCGAACAGGAAGAACGCCGCGAACATCAGGAACGCGATCATCACCAGGATCGTCGCCAGCCCACGCTTCATTCGACGCGACAGTCGATCCACCAGCGGCGCCATCGCCAGTGCGGCGAACCACGCCATCAAGATGACGAAGAGGATCCCGCCACCGTCCTCGAGCAGGAACTGGATGAACAGCGCCAGCGCGAGCAGCGCCAGAACGACCAGACCCACCTTCCAGACATTTCGCGGGTTGAACCGGACCTCACGGATAGATGGGATCACGGAGCCACTTGGACTCGTGGACTGCTGGTCTGCCATACG
>JBMTHB010000060.1:0-7632 GCA_049435845.1 Candidatus Nanopelagicales bacterium
GCTGCGCTGCGCGATGCTGACTTGGTTCTCGGTTCCCGTTGGGTTGCCGGGGGAGGAACCGAGAACTGGTCGAAGGGGCGCGCGGCGCTGTCGCGTGGCGGCAACCTCTACACGCGAACCATGCTCGGCGTGCCGCTGTACGACGCCACCGGCGGTTTCCGTGCCTTTCGCGCGGATACTTTGCGTGGCATCGACCTTCATACCGTCGCTTCCCAGGGCTACTGCTTCCAGGTCGATCTAGCCTGGCGCGCAGTCCAGCGAGGTTTCACCGTCACCGAAGTCCCCATCACATTCGTCGAGCGCAGCGTTGGCACCAGCAAGATGAGCCGCGCGATCGTGGCCGAAGCGCTCTGGCGCGTGACTCAGTGGGGTGTTGCCGAGAGGGCCGGTCAGGTGAAAGACGCCGTCACGGGGCGTCGTCGTCGTTCGTCGGACAACTGACGCCAGGGATCAGCGAGCACATGGGATTCAAAGGCCGACTTCTGCTCTTCGGTTACCCGCTTGCCGAAATCCTGGTCTTGTGGGGTGTTGCCTCGATCATCGGTTGGGGCTGGGCTCTTCTCGGCATCGTCGCTGGGATCCCGATCGGCTTCGCGCTCGTGCGCAATGCTGGTGCGAACGCCGCCGGCTTGATGCAAGCGAACGCGGCAGGTGATCAGGAGCGCGCGATGACGATGGCATCGTCGATGACCGGGCAATTCGTCGCAGGGGTGTTAATCGCTATTCCGGGTTACCTGACAGATCTGATCGGACTCGCGCTGTTGGTGCCGGGCGCGCGAAACGCGATCGGACGCAGGGTGATGCGCCGATATCGCAGCAGTATGTGGATGTCACGGATGCCAGGATCCGGGCCGATCGTGCAGGGCACCGTCATAGTCGAGGACCTTAGGTACGAGCCCCGTGAGCCAAAGACCGGCGACGACGACTCCCCAGCGATTGCTCCCTGAGAGGAGAAACACTCACGACGTATGCGGGAGCTACGCCGATCGGGGCAGTTCCTCGCGCGACTCACGCAGCAACGTCAACCGCTCCTCGAGCAGTTCCTCGAGATCGGCGCGGGTGCGACGTTCCATCAGCATGTCCCAATGGGTGCGAACGTGGCGCTCAGCCTTGGGTTCCGGTGGGGCGATCTCCTCGCTGATGGCGGTCTCGCCACAGCGACAGGTCCACTCCCGGGGGATCTCGTCAGCGTCGACGAAGTAGGGCACGTCGGAAGTGTGACCAGCAGGGCAGACATATCGGACAATCCGTCGCTCGGCAGGTGCCACATGCTCATCGCGCTCGTAACTCAGTGCACCCAGTCGGGTGCCGCGCATCGAGGTCTCGCCCATTGCTGCCTCCCTGGTTGGTCGGTTCCTCCCTCACCCACGGGGTCGCAGGCTCGCGAGGTTGTGAATAGGACGCACCGAGCAGGGGAGTGGTTCCCTGTGGGCACTCAATAAGGCTGACAGCGGGGAAGGCCGGTGGGTAGAGACCAGGCGGGCAAGGACCAGGCCTAACTGGCCACGAGGGCGATAACGACGATGACGATCGCCACAACCGCGCCGATGCCCACCCAGGGTGCCAACTTGGAAGCGCGCCGATAGACGGGCTTACCGGAACCGTCGGCGATCTGGCCGGCCTTCCTCAGCCGATCGTTCTCACGGGCAATGCGAGCTGCCTTGGTGGCACGCTCCTCGGCGGTGGGCTCCTTCAGGGCAGCATCGATCACGAAATCGTCGGGGATGAAGTCTGGGATCTCCTCGCTGGAATCGGGGCCGTCCGGGGGAGAGGTCGTCATGGCTCCAGGATTGCACGGGACTGGCGGTGGGCGCGATGTCGGCGGGGTTTAGTCGGTGCCGAGGTCGTACGCGGCCCGATCGAGGGCCTCGTCGAGGCCCCTTTCGGCCTGCACTTCATCAGCATCTGCATCCCGATCGGCGATGCGCCCTGCGATACCGGTACGCAGGTCTCCGACTAGTTCCACGTGACCGTCGCGCAAAGTTCCAAGCCCGGCATACATCTCGAGCTTCGCGCGCGAATCAGAGATGTCAAGGTTGCGCATAGTGAGTTGACCGATGCGGTCGTCTGGCCCGAATGCTGCGTCTTCGGTACGTTCCATGCTGAGCCGATCGGGGTGGTAGCTGAACGCTGGGCCCTCGGTGTTGATCACCGTGTAGTCATCGCCGCGCCGAAGTCGCAACGTGACGGATCCGGTAACCGCACTGGCGACCCACCTTTGCAAGGATTCGCGCAACATCAGCGCCTGCGGGTCCAACCATCGCCCTTCGTACAGCAGTCGACCGAGGCGACGACCTTCGGCGTGGTAATTCGCGATGGTGTCTTCGTTATGGATCGCACTGAGCAGCCGCTCGTACGCGATAAACAGCAAGGCCATGCCTGGAGCCTCATAGATACCGCGGCTCTTGGCTTCGATGATCCGATTCTCGATCTGATCCGCCATGCCAAGTCCGTGGCGACCACCAATCGCGTTGGCTTCACGAACGAGCGCGACGGGGGAGTCGAACATCTGACCGTTTAGCGCAACCGGGCGGCCTTGCTCGTAGGTAATGGTGACGTCTTCTGTCTTGATTTCCACCGACGGATCCCAGAAGCGAACACCCATGATCGGATCGACGATCTCCATCGACACGTCCAGATGTTCGAGGGTCTTCGCCTCGTGCGTGGCGCCCCAGATGTTCGCGTCGGTGGAGTACGCCTTCTCGGCGCTGTCGCGGTACGGCAGATCACGTTTGCTCAGCCACGCACTCATCTCCGCGCGACCACCGAGTTCGCGAACGAATTCCTCATCAAGCCAGGGCTTGTAGATGCGAAGCGATGGGTTGGCCATCAGTCCGTAGCGGTAGAACCGCTCGATGTCATTGCCTTTGTAGGTCGAGCCGTCGCCCCAGATGGAGACGTCGTCGTCGGCCATCGCCCTCACCAGCATCGTCCCGGTCACGGCCCGCCCGAGGGGAGTGGTGTTGAAGTACTGCTTGCCGCCAGAACGGATATGGAAGGCGCCGCACGAGATCGCAGCCAGGCCCTCTTCGACTAGGGGACCGGTGCAATCCACCAGCCGCGCGGCTTCGGCCCCGTAGTGGGTTGCTCGTCCTGGTACCGAGCCGATGTCTGGTTCGTCGTATTGGCCGATGTCCGCGGTGTAAGTGAACGGGACGGCGCCCTTCTCGCGCATCCACGCCACCGCGACCGAGGTGTCCAGGCCACCGGAGAAGGCGATTCCTACGCGCTCTCCGATCGGCAGACTCGCCAATACCTTCGACATGAGGCCGTAGCCTAAGTGGACCGCCTGGAGGGACGGTGTACGGCTCGTTTCGGGGAATGCCGCGTGATCGATCGAAATGGGATGCGGGTGCCGCCAGGCCTCGGCTAAAGCACCCGATAATGCACATTATGTCGGTAGCAATCTGTAGGCTCGTCGCGTGACCTCCAGCCCCACGCACTGGGATCGATCCTTCACGGCAACCGAAGGCGGCGACCACACTTCCCGAGGCTGGTACCAGTCCACTGCGGACCCGAGCTGGTCCATGATCGGCGATCTGGATCCGGCGACGTCGGCGGTGGATGTCGGCGCAGGCGCGTCGGTGTGGGTCGATGAGGCGCTGCAACGCGGCTGGACCGATGTGACCGTGCTGGATTGGTCTCCCGTGGCTTTGGGCATCTCTCAGGATCGGTTGGGTTCGGCAGGCGATTCTGTGTCGTGGATCCAGACCGATGTGTTGACCTGGACTCCGCCACGAAGGTTCGGCCTCTGGCACGACCGAGCCGTCCTGCACTTCCTGCTCGATGATTCCGAGCGCGCCCGGTACGGCCAGGTGCTGCGCAGTGCCACATCACCTGGCTCCATCGTCGTGATCGGCGGATTCGGTCCGACCGGACCGGACATGTGCGCTGGGCTGCCCGTACGCCGGCAGAGCCTCAGTGACTTCGAGACCCTGTTCAGCTCGGATTTCACAATCGAACGAACGTACGAGCAGTCCCATGTGCGACCGGATAGGGACACCCAGGATTATCTGTGGGTGCGAGCCGTCCGTGTCTGACGTGGTCCTACGGCGTGCACAGTCCTCCGATGTGTCCACGTTGGAACGCTGGGAGAAGGCCGAACACGTTCGAGCCGTGAGCGGTCAGGACGAACCGTGGGAGTGGGAACACGAAATCAACGTCACGTGGCAAGAGGTCTGGATCTGCGAGGTAGACGCTCGGCCGATCGGCGTCGTCATTGTCTTGGACGCGGCGAACGAACCGTCTAACTACTGGGGTGAGAGTTCCCATAGGCCATCCCCTGGCACCTACGCCATCGACATCTGGATCGGCGAGAGCGACGCATTGGGCCGTGGATACGGGACCTTGATGATGGAGCACGCGATAGCTCGTGCGTTCAACGCCCATGCGGCACACACCATCGTCATCGATCCACTGGCGACCAATCGACGCGCAATCGCCTTCTACCGACGCCTCGGCTTCACCGATGTCGGCCCGCGGCGCTTCGGTAATGACGACTGCCTGGTGCTTGAACTACTGCGCAGCTAGTTCCTCCGGGCGCGGGCACGAGCACACCAGGTTGCGATCGCCGTAGGCGCCGTCGATACGCCGGACCGGTGTCCAGTACTTGCCGTCCTGCATACCTGGCGCGGGGAAGGCGGCTAGCCGTGCCGGATAGGGATGGGTCCAATCCCCTATCAAGCAATCGGCGGTGTGTGGCGCATTCACGAGCGGGTTGTCATCCGCCGGCCACTCCCCTGCAGTGACCGCGTCGATTTCCGCCTTGATGGCGATCATCGCATTGCAGAAGCGATCGATCTCGGCAAGGCTCTCGCTTTCCGTCGGTTCGACCATGAGTGTGCCCGCAACCGGGAAGGACATAGTCGGCGCGTGGAACCCGTAATCGATCAACCGCTTCGCGATGTCATCAACGGAGATGCCACTGGCAGCGGTTATGGGGCGCACATCCAGGATGCACTCGTGGGCAACCGTGCCATTCGGCGCGGTGTACAAGATCGGATAGTGGTCCTTCAATCGGTGGGCGATGTAGTTCGCGGACACGATCGCGGTGCTGGTGGCATCACGCAGCCCCTGATCGCCCATCATGCGGATGTACATCCACGGGATGGGCAGGATGCCCGCACTCCCCCACGGGGCACCGCTCACCGGACCTATACCTCCGTCAGCGAACCCGCGACCGGTCGGACCTGCATCGGGTCGCAGCGGATGCCCGGGCAGGAAGGGTGCCAAGTGCGCGCGAACTCCGATGGGTCCCACACCAGGCCCCCCTCCCCCATGTGGGATGGCGAAGGTCTTATGCAGGTTCAGGTGCGAGACATCCGCCCCGAACTTCCCGGGTTTCGCCAGACCGACGAGGGCATTCAAGTTGGCCCCATCCACGTAGACCTGACCGCCGGCGTCGTGCACCATCGCGCAGATCTCCTGAACGGCTTCTTCGAACACACCGTGCGTCGACGGATACGTGATCATCAACGCCGCGAGGGAGTCTCGGTGCTGTTCGATCTTGGCTTTGAGATCGACGAGGTCGACGTCACCGATCTCATCGGTGTCCACCACCACGACCTTCATCCCCGCCATCACGGCACTGGCTGCATTCGTGCCGTGCGCACTACTGGGGATCAGGCAGATGGTGCGTCCCTCATCTCCGTTGGACCGGTGATACCCGCGAATCGCCATCAGGCCGGCGAATTCCCCCTGCGAACCGGCATTCGGTTGCACTGATACGGCGTCATAACCGGTGATCGCCACGAGCCACTGCTCGAGTTCATTGATGACATCGACGTAGGGCGCTACCTGGTCAGCCGGTGCGAAGGGGTGGATTTCGGCGAACTGCGGCCAGGTGATGGGTGCCATCTCCGCTGCGGCATTGAGCTTCATGGTGCATGAGCCGAGCGGGATCATCGTCCGATCGAGCGCGAGGTCCTTGTCGGCGAGTGATCGCATGTAGCGCATCAGTGATGTCTCGCTCCGGTGGGCATGGAATACCGGGTATTGCAAGATCGCTCCCGATCTGGTCAGATCGGGTGGCAACGACGTACTTGTGGCGTCCGCGAGGGTGAAGCCGAGGGCCGTTGCGAGGTTGCGCGCCTGCTCTTCGGAGGTGGTTTCGTCCACCGTGAAGGAGACCGTGTCCGCATCCACCAGACGGATGTTGATCCCCGCTTGCTGCGCAGCATCGAACAGCGTCTGCGCCTTCCCTGGTGCCGTGATCGCCACGGTGTCGAAGAAATACTCGTTCGCGACACCCAGCCCGGCCGTCCGTGCACCGTCGTGGAGTCGATTCGCCAGCGAATTGACGCGTCCTGCTATGGCCACCAGTCCGTCAGGTCCGTGATACGCCGCATACATACCCGCCAGCACGGCTAGTAGTACCTGCGCCGTGCAGATATTGCTCGTGGCCTTCTCGCGACGGATGTGCTGCTCTCGGGTCTGTAGCGCCAACCGATAGGCGGGGCGACCGTCTGCATCGACGCTCACTCCGACAAGTCGACCGGGAAGCGAGCGTTCCAGTCCCGAGCGGACAGCTATGTAGCCGGCGTGCGGTCCGCCGAAGGCCATCGGCACCCCGAAACGCTGCATCGATCCGACCGCGATATCCGCACCGAGTGAACCGGGTGACTCCAGCACAGTCAGGGCGAGGGGATCCGCATCCATGATGACCAACGCCCCGCGCGACGCCGCGTCGGCTATCACCGGACGAGGGTCGACTATCCCGCCGGTGGACGCCGGGTAGGCGATGACCACCCCCGAGAACTCTCCGTCGGGCAATCCCTCGTGAATGTCGAAATCCACCAACTCGACGCCCAAGGGTTCCATCCTGGTACCGACCACGGCACGCGTCTGCGGATGCACCCCGCTGTCGATCGCGATCCGCGCCACCCCCTTGGGGCCATGCTTGAGCGCCATGGCGACGGCCTCGGCAACGGCGGTTGGCTCATCGAGCAAGGATGCGCCCGCCACCTGCAGCCCGGTGAGGTCCTCCACCAGGGTTTGGAAGTTCAACAGGGCTTCGAGTCGGCCCTGCGAGATCTCCGGTTGGTATGGCGTGTACGCGGTGTACCAGCCCGCGTTCAGCAGGATGCCGCGCTTGATGACCTCCGGCATCACCGTTCCGTGATAGCCCAGGCCGATCATCGATACGGGCCGTTCCACCCCTGCGATCCGCTGCTTGAGTTCGGCCAGGGCCTCGGTCTCGCCCAGCGGAGCAGGCACATCCATCGGCGCCAGATCCTTGATCCCGGACGGCACGACGGCGTCGATGAACGACGCAAGATCGGTGTGACCTAGCACGGCCAACATCTCATCGAGGTCGGCGGTGCGAGGTCCGATGTGGCGGGATGAAAAGTCCATGGCGTCTCCAGGTCGAGGGCGAACAGCGATGCCTGCTCCCCCTCTGTTCCCCGCGCGCTGCGCGACCTGAGAGCTTCACCGTGGCCAGGAGTTCCAGCAGCGGCTTGCACCGTCGGTAGGGACCAGGTCCCTTTTCCAGAGTTGCCTACCCGCGCGGTACCGGCGCCTGAGAGTTTGTCGGGGCAATTGCTCCTTCGGCGGCTACGACCCTGGCGTGGGCCGCGGCTCTCTCCCGCGTGGGATTACTAGCCCTTTCACACTAGCGCACATCCAGGCGAC
>JBMTHB010000061.1:0-7596 GCA_049435845.1 Candidatus Nanopelagicales bacterium
CTCGGCCCGTCCCGGCTCCCAGGCGCGCGCGAGCATCACCCGGGATAGGCACGCATGCACCTTCCGGCTCGTCGTTCAGATCGATGCCGCTCAGGCGCAGGATCTGCCTTCGGCAGCGGAGATCCTCGATGCCACGAGTGGCATCGTCGCCATCGAGGAGACCTGCGCCCGGACTTCCGTGGACGCCGCCGATGCGCCACGATCAGTACATGTCTGAAAGTCCGCTGACCTCCCTGACGGTCGGCATAGTCGACGATCACGAATTGGTGCGACAAGGCCTGCAGTCCCTACTGGAGGACTCCTCCCGCGGGGAGCCGGTGGCGCGGGTGGTCTATTGCGGCGCTGATCCCGGTGCGTGCGTTCAGGCGAGACCCTACGTGGCGTTGTTGGACGTGGATCTCGGTGACGGTGCACCCAAGGTGGATGAATCCACCCGTTCGTTCGTCGACGCAGGGATAGCGGTGCTGCTGATCAGTGCATACGACGACGCCCGGTCGATCCGGGCCGGGCTCAGTGCAGGCGCACTGGGCTTCGTACCCAAGCGGGTGTCCTGGGATGTACTGGTCGAAGCCTTGATGACGGTTGCATCCGATGAGTTGTACCTGTCGGTGGATCTCGCCTCCATCCTCTCTGCCGCTATCGAGACTCCGGAATTGAGTCCGCGAGAATCGAGTGCGTTGCGCCTGTACGCCTCCGGTCTGTCGGTGGCTGCCGTGGCGCGCAAGATGGGCATCTCACCGCATACCGCCAAGGAGTACCTGGATCGAGTGCGCGCGAAATACGCCGCCGTAGGGCGCAACGCACGCACGCGCACCGAGCTCTACGCCGCGGCACGCAGCGACGGGCTCATCGACGGCTAGGCCGTCATCCCTTGTCGACAGGCTGATTTGCTCGGTTGTCCCCCCGATTGGGGACGCCGGTGGCTCGCATGAACGGCGCCAGCACCCCCACCATGGGAGTCGCCGGCGGCCGCGGGGGAGTCGCCGGCCGTTATATGCCGCTGACCAGCCGTATCTGTCGAAGTGTCATATCCGATTCGTCGTTGTCCATCTGGAGTGTGCGGTGCGCGCCGTCGGCGTCGAATCCCGCTTCGCGAAGCAGATTGCGGCGCGGGTCATCGGCCGTGGCTATCCAAATGGTGAGCGTGTCCGCCCCGATCGACCGGGCGTGGTCGGCGACCGCAGCGAGCAATCGACTGCCGTGGCCGCGCCGCCGGAATTCAGGACGCACCTCCCAGGCGACGATCTCTATGTCGCGCGCCTGTGCATCGGCGTCGCCTGATGGCGCGAGCGCAGCGAAGCCGACCACCATCGATCCCTGGGTGGCGACGATGAGTCGGTGTCCGGGCCCAGGTGGGGCGATGACCGCCCGTGCCCACTGCATCTCGGGGTCGTGGTGCCCGAACTCGGTGAGGACCTGCGTTGGCCAGTCGAAGTCGTGCGACCAGCACTCGCTCTGAATCGCTGCCACCGCCGAAGCGTCGGCTGCGGTCGCGTCGCGGACGAACCCCGCTGCCGTGTCGGATCGCTCGTGCACTCCCTCGCTGCCGGACGCCGACGTCTCCATGACTCCATAGTGTCGTGGATAGGGTTCAGCCGTGAGCGATGCGAGTACCCCGATCGAATTCCGAAGCGACGTCACGGTCGAACTCGTACGTGCCAGTGCTCAGGATTCCGATGTCGTCTTCGCCGCTCGAGTGTCGACGGTGGGTGAGGCGAGTGTGGCCGACGTCGATGCCGACGCCGAACGTTCGGCTGGACTCATCCGCTACCTGATGCGTGAGCGACACGGCAGTCCGTTCGAGCACAACTCGATGACTTTCTTCGTGCATGCACCGATATTCGTGTGGCGCGAGCACATGCGACACCGCATCGCGAGTTACAACGAGGAATCCGGTCGCTACCGCGAACTGCGTCCGGTCTTCTACGTCCCCGATCACGATCGGGCGGTAGTCCAGGCGGGCAAGCCGGGTGCCTACGAATTCCACGCTGGTAGCCCGGAGCAGTACCGGCTCATCGATGAGGCGGTGCGTGAGTCCTGCAAGGTCGCCTACTCGCAGTACCAGCGCATGCTCGATGCCGGCATCGCCCGCGAGGTGGCCCGCATGGTGTTGCCGGTCACGATCTACTCGTCGGCGTACGTCACCATGAACGCGCGTGCGCTGATGAATTTCCTATCCCTGCGCCGTAAGGCGGAGGATTCGACGTATCCCAGCTATCCCCAGCGCGAGATCGAAATGGTGGCCGAGGCCTACGAGGAGCACTTCGCCCGGTTGATGCCCATCACCCACCAGGCGTTCGTCGCAGCCGGCCGCGTGGCCCCCTAGGACCGCTAGCCTGATGGTCATGTGGTCGACGAGCAACGGCAGTCCGCGTCCTGCGCCGTTCGGCACGATGCTCACGGCCATGATCACGCCGTTCACCGCAGACGGCGCGCAGGACCTCGACGGCGCGCAGCGGCTTGCCACGTATCTGGTCGACGATCTCGGTCACGACGGTCTTGTGATCAACGGCACGACGGGGGAGTCGGCGACCAAGACCGACGCCGAGGACAAGGCCCTGGTGCGTGCCGTCGTCGAAGCGGTGGGAGACCGAGCCTGCGTTGTGGCCGGCGTCGGGACCAACGACACCCAGCACTCGATCGAGAGCGCGAAAGCTGCCGTCCAGGCGGGTGCGCACGCGTTGATGGCGGTCGCCCCGTACTACAACCGTCCGCCGCAAGCCGGGTTGATCGCTCACTTCCACGCCATCGCCGACGCCACGGAGCTGCCGCTGCTCACCTACGACATTCCCAAGCGCACAGGCGTCGCGATCGAGACTGAGACTCTGGTGCGCATCGCCGAGCATCCGCGGATCGTGGCGAACAAGGATGCGAAAGGTGATCTCGACGCGACCCAGTGGGCGATGGCCCGCACCGATATCGGCTGGTATTGCGGCGACGACATCTTGAATCTGCCGATGCTCGTCCTGGGCGCTTCAGGGATGATCTCAGTGGTCGGTCATGTGGTGGGTGACCGGCTCAAGGAGATGGCGTTGGCACTGTGGTCCGGCGATGTCTCCTCGGCTCGGGAGATCAACGCAGCACTGTTGCCGGTGTACACGGGCATATTCCGCACCCAGGGTGTGATCTTGACGAAGGCCGCGCTGCGAATTCAGGGGCTGCCCGCCGGACCGGTGCGACTTCCGCTGGTGGATGCCACACCCGAGCAAGAGGCCCAACTGCACGTCGATCTAGCGGGCGTGCGCGGCTTCGGCAGCGTGGACTAGTGCATCACGAGGACATCCCCGCCGCACCGCAGTTGGCTCCAGGGGTAGTGCGGATCCTGCCGATCGGCGGCCTGGGGGAGATCGGCCGCAACATGGCCGTGTTCGAGTTGGACTCCTCGCTCCTGGTCCTGGACTGTGGGGTGCTGTTCCCCGAGGAGTCCCAACCGGGCGTGGACTTGATCCTGCCGGACTTCTCCCCGATAGCGGAGCGGCTTCAGGACATCGCCGCGATCGTGCTCACGCATGGCCATGAGGACCACATCGGGGCGGTGCCCTACCTGCTCCGGCTGCGTCCGGACATTCCCGTCTACGGCAGCACGCTGACTCTTGCGTTCTTGCGGGCCAAGCTCACCGAGCATCGCATCAACGCGACGTTGCGCGAAGTGAGCGATGGCGAACGAGTGGCCGTGGGTCCGTTCGGCCTGGAGTTCTTGGCCGTCAATCATTCGATCCCCGACGCCATGGCGGTGGCGATCCGAACCGATGCAGGAACGATCTTGCACACCGGCGACTTCAAGGTCGACCAACTGCCCCTGGACGGTCGCGTCACGGACCTGAACGGCTTCGCGCGCTTGGGCGATGAAGGCGTAGACATCTTGATGGTCGACTCGACCAATGCCGAGGTCCCTGGATTCATTCCCAGTGAGCGCGACATCATGCCGGTCTTGGACACCGTGTTCGGCAAGGCACGTGGACGGGTGATCGTCGCATCGTTCGCGTCCCATGTGCATCGCATCCAGCAGATCATCAACATGGCGGTGGCTCATCGACGCAAAGTCGCCTTCGTAGGTCGATCGATGGTGCGCAACATGCACATTGCTCGTGATCTGGGCTATCTGTCGATCCCCGAAGGCACGCTGGTGTCAGCCGACGATCTCGGTGAGCTCCCCGACGACAAAGCGGTACTCATCTGCACCGGCTCCCAGGGTGAACCGATGGCGGTGTTGTCGCGGATAGCCAATCGCGATCACGCCATTTCTGTCGGGCCTTCGGACACCATCGTGCTGGCGTCATCGTTGATTCCAGGAAATGAAACGGCGGTCAATCGCGTAATCAATGGCTTGACCCGACTCGGTGCCGCAGTTGTCCACAAAGGCAACGCGCTGGTGCACGTGTCCGGACACGCCTCGGCCGGTGAGCTTCGCTTTGTGTACAACATCGTCAAGCCGAAGTACGTTATGCCGGTACATGGGGAGTGGCGGCACCTGGTCGCGAACGCGAAGGTTGCCGAGAGCGTGGGCATCGATCCGCGACGCATCCTGGTGATTGACGACGGCGTCTCTGTCGACCTCGACGACCATCGCGCCGTGATCAGCGGTTACACCCCGGTCGGATTCGTCTACGTCGACGGCTCCAGTGTGGGCGACCTGACCGAGGCCTCGCTCAAGGATCGACGGGTCCTCGGTGAAGAGGGCTTCATCTCCATCGTCGCCGTGGTGGACACCGTGGCCGGGACCGTCGTGGCCGGGCCGGAGATCCACGAGCGCGGCTTCGGCGAGGAGGTGCTCGCGGAGGGAATCGACGAGGTAACCGCCCAGGTGCGACTCGCCTTGGAGCAGGCGCTGAGCGATGGCATCGAGGACACTCACGACCTGCAGCAGCGGATGCGCCGGGTGGTGGGTAAATGGGTCAACGCCACCCACCGGCGCCGCCCGATGATCGTCCCGGTGGTCGTCGAGGCATAGCCGCGCCCGTCACCCCCCGCCCCCTCTTCATCCCCGATGCGGTGTTGCGCGTGTGACTGCTGTGTTTTGAGGGATTTGCCCGGTAGCCTGCCGGGCATGGCGTCTCGTACGTCCGCTTCCCCACGTACGTCCCGTGCGCGCTCGGCAAGCGGCTCTAGGTCCTCCCGCCCTCGGGCGCGGTCCACATCCCGGTCGACCTCGCGTTCTTCCCAGCGTTCTTCCCAGCGGTCCGGCCGGACCGGGTCGCGCTCGACCAAGCGGGGATCAGCCCGCGGATCCGCCCGGCGATCCACCACACGCGCGACACATGGGGGACTGATCGGCCGTCTGTTCTCGGGTATCGGCCGCGGCATCGCGATGGTCTGGGGAGCGATCGCGCTCGTCGTGGGCACCGTCGCTCGTGGCATCGGTCGCGGCGCACGCGATCTCGACCCCGAACATCGGCGCGACGGACTCGGGCTCGCCCTCATCGCGGGGGCGGTGATCGTGGCCGCCGCAACCTGGTTCCAGGTCGACGGCTGGTTCATCGCCTGGTCCGGCGCGATCGCCACCACTTTCTTCGGAGCGCTGGCGTGGATGGCGCCGCTGTGCCTGATCGCCTTGGCCTGGCGATTCCTGCGTCATCCCGATCAGAACGCCACGACCGGCCGCTTGGTCATCGGGTCGAGCGCGGTCATCCTCGGCATCGTGGGGGTGTGGCATCTGACCCAAGCGCACCCCACACCCTCGAGCGGAGGCGCGGCGATGGACGCCGCGGGCGGAATCCTCGGTTGGATCGGCACCGCACCCGTGGTCGCCGCAGTGGGACCGATCGTGAGCGGGATCGTGTTGGGCATCGTGGTGTTCTTCGGTGTGCTCGTTGTCACCGGCACCTCGGTGCAGGCGCTTCGCGGCTACATCGCGCAGTGGTGGCATTCCCTACGTGGCGCCGCGACCTTGCTGATTCCTCCGGATCCGCGGGACATCGCGAACGACGACGACATTCCGTCGGAGAAAATCGACGACGGAGAGTTGGTGCTGCCCGGGCACGGCCAGGACTTGATGGACGACTCCTCGAGCGCGGTGCGGTCCCTTCCCGATCTGCGCGACGCCGAAGTCCTTCGCGATGCGCCGCTGGTGGGTGATGAACCGTTCGTAACACCCGTCGCCTTCGACGAGCAACGTCCGGCTGCAGGACTGCTCATTCCCGCAGCGGAGGATCACCCCACCGACGTGATCGCGGTGGTCGGTCCGAACGACGACACCCAAGCCATCGCGCCGATCGTGGATTCGGCGACGGACGACACAGTCGCGCTTGCACCTGTTGCCACGTCACCGATCACATCGGCCGCTACCCCCGAGCCATCCATCGACCCGGTGCCCGATGGTTCACCTACGCAGGTGCCGGTCATGACGAGTGGTCGCTACAGCCTGCCTAAAGCAGAACTGTTGAAGGGCGGCTCCAGTCATAAGAAGGCCACCCCGGCGAATGATCAGGTGGTGAAGGCGCTGCGCGAAGTGCTCGATCAGTTCGGCATCGACGCCGTCGTGGCGGGTTTCCTGCGCGGTCCGACCGTGACCCGGTACGAGATCGAACTCGGACCGAGCGTCAAGGTCGAGCGGGTGACGGCACTCAGCAAGAACATCGCCTACGCCGTTGCGAGTGCCGACGTCCGCATCTTGAGCCCGATTCCCGGCAAGAAGGCCATCGGCATCGAGATCCCCAATACAGACCGGGAACTCGTGGCGGTGGGTGATGTGCTGCGCAGCTCGTCGGCGGCAGCCGACCAGCACCCGATGGTCGTCGCGCTAGGCAAGGACGTCGAGGGTGAATTCGTGGTGGCGAACTTGGCACGGATGCCGCATATCCTCGTGGCAGGCGCGACGGGTGCGGGCAAGTCCAGCTGTATCAATTCGTTGATCACGTCCATCTTGATGCGGGCCACTCCCGATGAAGTTCGCATGATCCTGGTCGATCCCAAGCGTGTGGAGTTGAGCATCTACGAGGGTGTGCCGCACTTGATCACGCCCATCATCACGAATCCGAAGAAGGCCGCCGACGCGCTGCAGTGGGTGGTCGCCGAGATGGACAAGCGTTACGACGACCTTGCGCATTTCGGTTTCCGCCATGTCGACGATTTCAACGCAGCAGTGCGCGCGGGCAAGGTGAAGCCACCGGCCGGCAGTCAACGGGTGCTGCGCCCGTACCCGTACCTTCTGGTGATCGTCGATGAATTGGCGGACCTGATGATGGTGGCACCGCGGGACGTCGAGGACTCCATCGTGCGCATCACCCAGTTGGCGCGCGCAGCCGGAATACATCTGGTGCTCGCCACGCAACGCCCGAGCGTCGATGTTGTAACTGGGTTGATCAAGGCGAATGTGCCGTCCCGACTCGCGTTCGCCACATCCAGTCTCGCCGACTCCAGGGTGATCTTGGATCAGCCGGGAGCGGAGAAGCTCGTCGGACAAGGCGACGGGCTGTTCCTTCCCATGGGGGCGAACAAGCCGGTGCGGATCCAAGGCGCCTTCGTGGCGGAGAAGGAAATCCGAGGCATCGTCCAGCATTGCAAGGACCAGGTGGAGGCCAGGTATCTCAGTGAGGTGACCTCGCCTGCGGCAGCCAAGAAGGAGATCGACGAGGACATCGGGGATGACCTCGATGT
>JBMTHB010000062.1:0-7459 GCA_049435845.1 Candidatus Nanopelagicales bacterium
GCACCGGGTGTGGGTACCAGACATCGAGGATGTCCGCGCCATCCATAGTGGCCAATCCTAGAGCAGCCGCCGGGCCACTGACCGGTGTCAACTGGGCACTGATGTCGTCGCTCACGCGGCTACCGTATCCACGTGGCCCCGATCATCGACCTGTCGGCTGACGTCGGGGATGTCGCGGCGGCTCTTATCGACATCCCCAGCGAGTCCCACCACGAAGCGGTTATCGCCGACGCCGTCGAGACCGCCTTGCGGCAGTGCGGGCATCTCGAGGTGAGGCGCTTGGGCAACGCCGTGGTTGCCGAGTCGGGTGAACCGCGCGTGGTCATCGCCGGACATCTGGACACTGTCCCGTCGTCGGGCAATCTGCCCCACCGGATCGAGGATGAGCGGCTCGTTGGGCTGGGGTCGGTGGATATGAAGGGCGGTCTCGCGGTCGCGCTGAAGCTCGCGCACGACGTGGCGAAACCGAGATTGGGTGTCCGCTACGTGTTCTACGACTGCGAAGAGGTTGCCGCCGTGCACAACGGATTGGCGAAGTTAGCTGCCGAGGATCCGACCGTGCTCGAAGCGGATCTGGCCATCGTGATGGAACCCACTGACGGCAGTGTCGAAGGTGGATGCCAGGGGACTCTTCGCGCCGAGGTGTCAGTTGAGGGTGTGCGCGCGCACAGTGCGCGCTCTTGGCGTGGGCGTAACGCCGTGCATGCTGCTGCGGACATCTTGAATCGGCTCGCCGCGTATGAGCCGCGGGAGCCACTCGTCGATGGCCTGCAATATCGAGAGGGTCTCAACGCAGTTGGGATCCGAGGGGGCATCGCCGGCAACGTCGTTCCTGATGAGTGTGTAGTGACGGTCAACTACAGATTCGCCCCGGACCGCACGGTGCCGGAGGCGATCGGACATCTGGAGAAGGTGTTCGACGGATACCGCGTCACCGTCATCGACGAGGCGCCCGGTGCGCGCCCGGGACTGGATCAGCCGGTCGTCCAGGAATTCGTGGATGCGATCGGGGTGGTGGTCGAACCCAAGTACGGCTGGACCGACGTCGCTCGGTTTTCCCATGCGGGCACCCCGGCCCTCAATTACGGACCGGGGGACCCACTACTGGCGCATGCGGCCGACGAGAGCGTCTCGTTGGCGCAGATCAGGCTGGTTTACGACAACCTGCGCGATTGGTTGATCAGGCGTCCTTGACGGCTTCGACGTCGAGTTCGATCTTGATGATGTCGCTGACCAAGACTCCGCCGGTCTCCAATGCGACGTTCCAGGTCAACCCGAAATCCTTGCGGCTGATCTCGGCCTGTCCTTCGAATCCGATGCGAGTTCCACCCCAGGGATCGGTGGATGTACCAACCAGTTCGAAGCGGACCGGAATGTTCTTGGTGACACCGTGTACGGACAGATCACCGTGGACGGTGAAGGTGGGGGCGGTTCCCTCGATCGAGGTGCTGGTGAAGGTCATCGTCGGAAATTGCTCGACATCGAAGAACTCAGCGGACTTCAAGTGGGCGTCGCGGTCGGCGTTCTTGGTGTCGACGCTCGCCATCTCCACGCTCAACTGCGCGCTCGAGGCACTCGGGTCCGCGCCATCGAGGACGAATCCGCCGGAGAAGACCTCGAATCGTCCGCGCACCTTGGCGACCATCGCGTGGCGCGCCGAGAAGCCGATCACGGTATGGGTGGGGTCGATAGTCCACGAGCCCGTGGTGAGGACGAGATCGGCCATGCATTCCTCCTAGTAGTTGAAACTTCAAGCATATAGTTGAATATAGAACTAATTCCCGCTCGTGTCAATCCCCGAGCCCCTAGGCTCACTCCGTGTTGCCGGCCGTATGCGTGTTCTGTGCCTCGAGCGATCGGATAGACCCCCGCTACCTGGAGTTGGCCGATGCGGTCGGCGCAGCCATCGCGGCGCGTGGCTGGACCTGCGTCTCCGGCGGGGGATCGGTATCCATGATGGGCCGCCTCGTGCGTGCGGTTCGCGCCGGCGGCGGTCACACGATCGGAGTCATCCCACAGGGACTGAAGGACCGCGAAGTAGCCGATCTCGACGCCGACGAACTCATCGTCACCCACGACATGCGACAGCGCAAGGGAATCATGGACGAGCGGTCGGATGCCTTCTTGGCACTCCCGGGGGGGATCGGCACGCTCGAGGAACTGATGGAGGCCTGGACATCTCGGTCATTGACCATGCACGACAAGCCGATCGTGGTCATCGACCCGTGGGACGACTACGCCCTGCTGCGCGCACAGGTCGCGGCCTGGGTGGAACGCGGCTTCGTGAGTGAGGTGGGCGCGGACCGTGTGCACTGGACCACCAACGTCCAAGATGCCTTCGAGGTGTTCGCCGAGCTCCTCGGACCGAAGTTGCAGGTCGACACCTCCATGGTGGAATGACCATATGAGCCTTGTGTTCGTCGTCGTCGGTATCGCCGTCATCGCCGCCGCGTTCTGGTACGCGAGTGGACGGTGGAGCGCGCAACTTCCGCAGGCCACGCACGACCTGCGCCCGTCGGAGCGAGATCTCGAGCCATCCTTCGATGTCGTGTTACGCGGCTACCGAATGGACGAGGTCGATGCCACGATCGCCGATCTGCAAGCGCAGATCGACCGGCTGAAGGGGAGCACGAATCGATGAGCGCCTCGACTAGGGAACCGGTCCACCTGTCCTTGGACGTCGTCGTCAACGCTCCTGTCGAAGCGGTCTTTGATGCGTTCACTCAATGGGCACGTCAAGGCGAATGGATGCTCGGCACCCGCGTGGAGGTGCGTGTGGGAGATGGGCGAAGCCTGGATTCCCAGATCGCGGGGTGGACCGGTGTGGGTCCGGTGGGCTTTTGTGACACGATGACCATCACCCGGTGGGAGCCGCCCTACCGGGTCGACGTCCTGCACACCGGCGCCATCGTGCGGGGCACCGGAACCATGGAAGTGCTCGCTCTTCCGGAGGGCCGAAGCCGGTTCGTGTGGAGCGAGGACCTCGATCTGCCGCTGGGAACCCTCGGCCGGATCGGCTGGCCGCTGGTCAAACCGTCCTTCGTAGCCGGGGTGAAGCGTTCACTGCGAAAGTTCGCTCGATTGGTCGAGACCGGCACCCTGCCGCGCTAGAACCCGGGCGACCCGGGATAATGGTTATCCACAAGCCCACGCGCACGAGTCGGCACCGCCGTCCCGCGCCTCTCCACGGCTCCGATCGAGGGTCGCTGTGGGGCAACCGGGCGGGAAGACGAACGGAAGGGGACGGATATGGCCGCGATGAAGCCACGGACGGGTGATGGCCCGCTCGAGGTGACCAAGGAGGGGCGGGGCTATGTCATGAGGGTGCCCCTGGAAGGCGGAGGCCGCCTCGTGGTCGAACTGAACGCCGAGGAAGTCAAGAACCTCGGCGCGGCGCTGACGGGCGCGCTCAAGTAGGCATCCTGCAGTAGTCGTCCTCGCGTGTAGTCCCGGAGTTGGTCGACGGCTGTCCGGCTTTTGAGTTTTCGTCAGTGTCAGTTAGTCGCGACGCGACAGGCACGCGACGATGAGCCCGGGAGCATCCACCAGCATCGCTGGCACCCAGTCCTCGTCCGACCTCAGGCTCTCGGCGAGTTGACGAACGGCATTCGATTCGGCGTCGCGGCGCCCCGGGTCGGTTAAGACGCCGTCGGTGCCCACGCCCAGGAAGATCACCAGACCACCGATGCGCAAAAGGCGCTTGGCTTGATCGAGGATCGCCGGATATTCGCTGCGGTCGGCATCGACGACGACGACGTCGTACGCGCCATCGGACATGCGCGGCAGCACATCCAGCGCCCGACCCGCGATGAGTCGAGCCCGCGATGCTTCGTGCCCGAGCGCCGTGAGGGCCTCACGCGCGTATCGCTGGTACTCCGCTTCGGTGTCGATGCTGGTCAACACGCCACCGGGGGTCATACCCGCCAGCAACGCCGCTCCGGATACGCCGGTTCCGGTGCCCACCTCGACGACCGTCTGGGCGGACACGCTCGCCGCGAGGAAGGTCAGTAGCGCCGCTATCGCAGGAGAAACCGATTCCACCCCGGACTCCTGGGCACGAACGCGAGCCTCGCGCACGGCCTCCGGCTCACTGAGCCAACTATCGGCGAAGTCGGTCATGGCCCGGACGGGGTCGACGGGTGAAATAGCGCACCTCCAAGGGGGGTCGATTCACCGCCGATATGACCAGCGGCCGATCGCAGCCTAGCCTTAGGGAACGGCCGGACATGGTCGGAAGTCAGCGCAGGTGGCGCCAGCATGCGGTCACCTCACCAAGGCCTCAGGGAGGCGGGCGACTCGTGAGCGACGATCGACCATTAGGCGATGCGCCGTCGGTGGGTCCGGCAGGGCTCCCTGCGGGGACCCCTCCGCCAGCGCCCACACCTCCCACTCCCGCACCGTCGACTCCCGCACCGCCGCCACCGGTGCGCTACCCCGACTTCGTCGCCTACGGGGCTCCCCGGCCTTCGGGTCCACCTCACCACGCAGGCGCGCCCGCCCGCCGAGGCTTGGGGGTCCTTGGTGTCATCACGATCGCCACGATCGTGTCCGTGATCGTCGGAACGTTCGCAGGTCTGGCTGGCTACGTCATCGGTCGGGCTGTCGATTCGACCGCGCCGGCATCCGTTGCCGCGCCGATCGCCATCAGCGACCAAGCGGATGTCGACGTCATCCCGCCTGACCAGATTCCCGAGTCGATCGCCGAAATGGTGGATGCGGTCCTTCCCACGGTCGTGTCGATCGCCATCGAGAACGGCGGCGATCAGGGCAGTGGTTCCGGTTTCGTGATCCGACCCGATGGCTACATCCTCACCAACAACCACGTCGCCGCACCGGCGGCCGATGGCGGGACGCTGACGGTGTTCTTCGACAACGGTGATAGCGCCGAGGCGCAGATCATCGGTCGAAACTCCTCCTACGACCTAGCGGTGATCAAGGTCGCCGCCGATGATTTGCCGGTCGCCAAGCTCGGAGACTCCGGTCTTGTCACGGTGGGCGATGTCGCCGTAGCCATCGGCGCGCCCTTGGGTCTGGAGGGCACAGTCACCTCCGGCATCATCTCTTCGCTCGATCGACCCGTCACGGCGGGCGGACGCGGGGAGCTCGCTTACATCAACGCGATCCAGACGGATGCGGCTATCAACCCGGGCAACTCAGGCGGACCGTTGTTGAACAGTGCCGGTCAGGTCATCGGCATCAATTCTGCTATCGCGACCCTGGTGCCGTCGTTCAGTGGTGAAGTCGGTTCCATCGGACTGGGGTTTGCGATTCCCATCAATACCGCGCGCCGTATCGCGGACGAACTCATCGAGACCGGCGGCTCATCAACTCCGATCATTGGCGTCACGTTGGATACGACCTACACCGATGGTGGCTCACGGATCAGTGAGATCACACCGGGAGGACCAGCGGATGCGGCGGGCCTGCGAAGCGGGGACATCATCACCGGCCTGCAGGGACGAGATACCACCGACGCAACCGAACTCGTCGTGGCGATCCGAAGCTTCGCCCCTGGGGAGACGGTGCAGATCACCTTCACCCGGGACGGTCAGCCCCGAACGGTGAACCTGACCCTCGGCGCATCCGAGGAGATCGGCTGAGGTGTTCGACATCGGGATCGGAGAACTGCTCGCCCTCGCGGTGATCGGCTTGCTGGTGTTCGGGCCGGAGAAGTTACCGAAAGCCGCAGCCGACGCAGCCAAATGGGCACGCCAGATCCGTCAAATGGCGAGTTCCGCGAGACAGGAGATCGTGGATTCGGCCGGCATCGACCTGGGCGAGACCATGGACGGCCTGAAGGATCTGCGGGATCTGCATCCGCGGCGCCTTGCGTCGGGGATCTTCGAGGATGAACCCACACCGACTAACGAATCCGCCACGCGTCCAGTCAGTCAACAGCCGGGCAGCCAGCCCGGGTCGCCGCCGGTACAGGCCTTCGACCCTGATGTGAGTTGACGCTGCGACCGTGATCGGTCGAGCGGGGCCTAGCGACCGGCGGGACTCAGGCCCAACTGCATCCCAGCAAGCCCGCGTGGCCTGCTCCCCAGCGCGTCGGCTATCTGCGTCAGCGCCTGGCTGGCAGGAGCGTCGGGATCGGACAGCACCAGCGGTCGGCCAGTGTCGCCCCCCTCGCGCAGCCGCGGATCGAACGGGATTCGTCCAAGGACCGGCACGTCGGTGCCGAGCACCTTGCTGAGTTGCTCGGCGACCAGATCCCCGCCACCTACTCCGAAGAGGTCGAGCGGTTCGCCGCAGTGCGGACAGGGGAAGGAGCTCATGTTCTCCACGACGCCGAGGACCTTTTGATGGGTCTGCTCGGCGAGGGTGCCGGCTCGCACGGCAACGTCCGACGATCCCAGTTGCGGTGTGGTCACTACGACGATCTCCGCGTGCGGCAGCAACTGCGCTGTGGAGATCGCAATATCGCCCGTACCCGGTGGCAGGTCGAGCAGCAGTACGTCGAGGTCACCCCACCACACATCCGACAAGAACTGCTCGAGGGCGCGGTGCAGCATCGGTCCGCGGAATGCGACCGGGGTTTCCACGCCGCCCGGTTTGAAGGGCAGCATCGAAATGAGTCGGACACCGTGCGCCTGCGGCGGCATCAGCATGCCCTCGACCATGGTCGGAGGATTCGTGCAGCCGAGGATCCGAGGAATCGAATGCCCATAGACGTCGGCGTCGAGCAGCCCGACGGTGAGCCCGCGCTCCGCGAGCGCCACCGACAGGTTCGCGGTGACCGACGATTTACCCACCCCGCCCTTGCCAGACGCGATGGCGAAGATCTTGGTGGTGGAGCCTGGCTGAGTGAACGGGATCTCCCGCTGGTCATGACCGCGCAGCAACTTCTTGAGTTCGGCGCGTTGCGCGTCGTCCATGACGTCGAGGTGGACGCTCACCTTCGTGACCGCGGGGACTTTCATCACGGCGTCGACCACGCGGTCGTTGATGGTGCCGCGCATCGGACAGCCTTCGACCGTCAGGTAGACGCCGACTTCGACGACGCCACCCTTGCGGATATCGACACTCTTGAGCATCCCGATCTCGGTGATCGGACGATTGATCTCCGGGTCATGGACGGTCGCAAGTACTGCGTTGATGGCATCGAGGCTGGGTTCGGTGGACACCACCCGATGCTAGACGGCGTGCGCTAGGAGGGCGAGTCACCCGGACCGTGATCACGACCACGCTCTCGCGAGGCCTCGGTCTCCAGACGATCCAAACGCTCGACGATCCGATCGAGCGTCTCGCGCAACTCGCTGCGCACGAAGTCGCGGGTGGCCAGTTCACCGAGGGAAGAGCGCAGGGCGGCTACCTCGCGTGCTAGGTAGTCGCTGTCGGCGAGCATGCGCTCGTTCCGCGTTCGATCCTCCTGATACTGCACCCGGTCGCGGTCTGTCTGTCGATTCTGGGCCAGCAGGATGAGCGGTGCGGCGTAGGACGCCTGCAGCGATAACAG
>JBMTHB010000063.1:0-7443 GCA_049435845.1 Candidatus Nanopelagicales bacterium
CCTGCGGTGATCGTGCTGGTGCGCGATGAACACGATCGCGCGCTACTGGGTCGTCAGGTGCGCTGGGAACCGACCTGGTTCTCGACACTCGCCGGTTTCGTGGAAGCCGGCGAATCAGCGGAAGCCGCGGTGCGTCGAGAGGTGCGAGAAGAGTCCGGGGTCAGCATCGGCGATGAGGCCCGCGACCTTGTGTACCTAGGCAGTCAGCCGTGGCCGTTCCCGGCGTCATTGATGCTCGGGTATCACGCCTGGGCTGCGGATCCCAGCATCGAGGTGGACGGCGAAGAGATCGCCGAGGCTCGGTGGTTCACCCGGGAAGAGCTAGCCACCGCGTGCGAGTCCGGCGATATCTCACTTCCTCCCGATGTGAGCATCGCGCGCAAACTGATCGAAAGGTGGTTCGGAAGTGCGCTACCGGGTGAGTGGTCACGACCGCTCGCGCGACCGAGCCGGGCATCAGACCGCGAGTGACTCGAGCTTCGCGACCAGTTCCTTGAACGGCGGGTTCGTCATCGTCGTTCCATCGGAGAAGACGATCGTCGGCACCGTCTGGTTGCCGCCATTGTGATTCTCCACGAAGTGTGCAGCGTCGGCATCGTGTTCTATGTCGACCTCGGTGAATGGGATATCTCCGCGCATCATTTGAGCCTTGAGGCGTTGACAGTAACCACACCAGACAGTGGTGAACATCAGTACCGACCCGGTGTCGGGAGTGAAGGCAGCCACGGAGGGCAGGCTATCGCGCACTCCCGCCTCGACCGCTAGTGCCATGGCAAGGTACTACGCGTGAACATGAGCGAAGAGGAACGTCCCTTCGTTCGCTTCCTGGGGTTGGTCTGGGATCCGCACCGACTCATCTACGCAACTCTCATATTGATGGTGTCTCTCGCCATTTACGAAGAGTCGACCGAGCCCTTCACCCAGGAGACGATCGGTGATGTGATCGCTGTGGTGCTCGCACCCTTGTTCGCTCTCGCGATGGCCCATGGGTTTTCCGACGCCCTGGACATCCAGGTCAGGACCGGTCGACGGCTAACCCGAGCCGATCGTCTACGTCTGCTCAACGACGGTCTGCAATACCTGGCGGTAGGTATTCCGGTGGTCGCACTGGCCGTCATCGACGTCTTCGTCGGCTCCAGCGGCGTCTTCGTGATCGATGTGAGTCAAGCTCTGGGAGTCGGGAGCTTGTTCTTCTGGGGAGCCTTCGCTGCACGACGCGCCGGCTTGGATCGATGGGTGCAATTCCGGTTCGCCTTCATATACGGATTCCTCGGCTTGCTGGTGATCGTCGTGGAGTTGCTACTCACGCACTGAAAGCGGCCAGGAATGTGGATGGCCGATGTCGTCTGTCGGGGTAGCGTGCGAGCATCTGCCCGTGACTGACGAGGTGCTGGCCGGGCTCGATGATGAGCAGCGTGCGGTCGCCGAGAGCCTCGAAGGTCCGGTGATGGTGCTGGCCGGGGCCGGCACGGGCAAGACTCGAGCCATCACCCATCGGATCGCGCACGGCGTCTTGACCAGTGCCCATGATCCGAGCCGGACGTTGGCGGTGACCTTCACCAACCGTGCAGCAGGGGAATTGCGTTCGAGACTGCGTGACCTGGGTGTCGATGGCGTGCAGGCTCGCACCTTCCACGCGGCCGCCCTGCGTCAATTGCGGTACTTCTGGCCCCGGGTCTCAGACCGCGCCTTCCCCGAACTGATCTCCAGCAAGGCGTCCATCGTCGCCGGTGTCCTTTCGGGAATCGGCGTTTCGCCCGACACCTCGATGGTGCGCGATGTGAGTGCCGACATCGAATGGGCACGGGTCAACTTCCTGGATCAACACACCATCGGTTCCACGACGATCAGCCGGCAATTGAGCGTCGATCCCGAAGTCTTCACTCGCGTGCTCGCGGATTTCGAACAGGCGAAGGCAGACCGTGGAGTCATCGATTTCGAGGATGTGCTGATCTTGCTTACCGGCATTCTGTCGAGCGATGAGTCGATCGGCCGCGAGGTGCGCAGTGCGTACCGGTGGCTCACCGTCGATGAGTTCCAGGACGTCAACCCCGTCCAGTATGCATTGGTGAAACTGTGGCTCGGTGACCGCGACGATATCTGCGTCGTAGGGGATCCGAGTCAGACGATCTATTCCTTTACCGGCGCGCGATCGGATTTCCTTCTCGACTTTCCACGCGAGTTTCCTGATTCCACGACCGTGCGACTCGTGCGCTGTTACCGCTGTTCCCCGCAGATCGTGTCGTTGGCCAATGGTGTCATCCACATGGGATCGTCCTCACGCCAGGCCGTGACCCTGCGCTCGGAGAAGCCCACCGGTCCATCACCAAGAATCGAGGTCTTCGACGACGATCCAGCTGAGGCCGCCGCAGTGGCCAAGCGCATCGGAGAACTGATCGAGGCGGGGGAGCGTCCGCGTGATATCGCGGTTCTCTACCGCATCAACGCACAACAAGTCGAGATGGAATCGGCGCTAGCCGCGGCCGGTATCCCGATGACGGTCCGCGGATCGGAACGGTTCTTCGAACGGCCCGAGGTGCGCGAGGCATTGACGAGATTGCGAGGAGCAGCACGAGCCGAGCCCAGCGTCCAGCCGATCGGCGATCAGGTGGTGGATGTGCTCAGTGCCATGGAATGGTCGTCTCGACAGCCGACCACCACCGGGGCGGTGCGTGAGCGTTGGGAATCGCTGGCGGCCATTGTGGAACTGGCGCGCGAATCCCAGGCAGCGTCGTTATCCGAGTTCGTCGATCACCTAGACGAACGAGCGGCCGTGGCATTCGCGCCGGTGGCCGATGGAGTCACGCTGGCCTCCATCCACGCATCGAAGGGTCTGGAATGGCGATCCGTTTTCGTCATCGGATGTAGCGATGGCCTACTGCCACTGCAGCACGCCGACGGTCCGGAGTCGATCGAAGAGGAGCGACGCTTGCTCTACGTCGCCATCACTCGAGCCGAACACGAGCTCGGACTCACCTGGGCGCGTGCTCGGCAGCCCGGTGGGCGCCCCACCAGGTCGGTGAGCCGTTTCCTGACTTCCTTCGCGCAAGCACCAGCCGACAGCGCGTCGGTGCGAGGACGACACCCACGCACCACCGGTGAGGGAACACGTCCGCGCAAGCGTCGCGGACCGGCCGCGTGCCGTACCTGCGGCAAGGCGTTGGTCACCGCCGGAGAGCGCACCGTCGGAAGGTGTCGCAATTGTCCGGCCACGTTCGATGAGTCGTTCTTCGAAACCCTGCGTGAGTGGCGCCGTGCGCAATCCTCTACCCAGGGTGTTCCTGCCTACGTCGTCTTCACCGATGCAACCCTCATTGCGATCGCCGAACAGCTCCCTACGAATGTCGAGTCCTTGAGCGCGATCCCCGGAGTCGGCCCGGCGAAGTTGGAGGCGTACGGAGCAGCGGTCTTGGGCATGGTCGCCGATTGGGTCGCGGCGAACCGCGCAGGGACAGCGGGCCCGACGTCCCTCTAGTCGCTGAGCGCGGCGGGCTCAGCGAAGGCAGGCACCCAGCGATCGAGTTCTCCGCGGACCGGCACCTTGGCCTCGAGTTGGCATAGCACCCCGATGCTGCCGAGCCAGACTCGGTGAATCAGGGCGTACGAAGGAGGCAGATTGATCTTCAGTCCCACAGCGAAATCCGGACTGCGAATGTCGTTGATTCGGGTGAATTGGCCGCGGAGCCATTCCCTGCTGAACTGGAAGTACTCAAATCGCGTGGGTTCGACGAACGGATTCAGGTAGTCCAGCAGTTGCTGCGGGTCCACCTCGACGTGCGGCAGGAGGAATCCCTCTTCGCGAAGCCCGTCCATGACCGTCTCGGCGTCGCCGCTTTGGGCGATGCGCAGGAGTGATCCCATCGCAGGAGGCAGACCATCCGGCAGTACGGCTACAGCGCCGAAGTCGAATACGCACAAGCGTCCGTCGTCCGTCAGCCGGAAATTCCCAGGATGAGGATCGGCATGGAGCAAGCCCGCGCGGGCTGGACCTGAAAGCAGGAATCGCTCGTACAGCAGACCGACGCGATCGCGTTCCCCCTGGGTCCCATTGGCGATGATGTCCGACATGGGTCGTCCGTCGACCCATTCGCTCACCAGCACGTGCGGCGCCGCCGCCAGCACATGCGGAATGTGGAAGTCCGGGTCACCTTCGAAGGCAACAGCGAACTGACGCTGGTACCTGGACTCGCCCAAATAGTCCAGCTCCTCGATGACACGCGCCTTGAGTTCGGCGACCAATGGCTTGATATCCAAACCGGGGACCCACGAGGCGAACAAACGACCCATGCGGGCCATCTGGTTCAGATCGGCGATCAATGCCTTGTCCGCTCCGGGGTATTGGACCTTGACCGCGACGGTGCGGCCGTCGTGCCAGATCGCCTTGTGCACTTGTCCGATTGAGGCGGCGGCAGCCGGCTTGTCGTCGAACTCCATGAAGCGCTCTCGCCAGTCATCGCCCAGCGAGTCAGCAAGGATGGTGTGGATCGTCGCAGCGGGCATCGCGGGCGCGGCATCCTGGAGCTTGGTCAACGTGGCCCGATAGGGAGCGGCTACCTCCTCGGGCAATGCCGCTTCGAAGATGCTCATCGCCTGCCCGAGCTTCATCGCGCCGCCTTTGAGTTCCCCCAGCACAGAGAAAATCTGCTCGGCTGTGCGTTGCTGGATCTCGGCGGTCACCATCTCGGCGGGGCGACCACCCACCCGCTTGCCGAACCCCAGAGCGGCTCGCCCGGCGTACGACGCGGGCAATGTCGCGATGCGCACTCCGCGGGTAAGTGCGTTCTTCGGGATATCCGGCACTCACCCATTGTCACCGAGGCCCGTCACATGCGCCCGTTCTGGGTCCCGCATCAGGCGCCCGGGGCGACCACCTACACCCGCAGGCCGGATGTGCGATCACGTATTCGCACCGGGGCACCGGGTCGGGGAGTCGCCAGCGGATGCGGTGCGGCGCACAGCTGCGGTCGTTATCAATCCAGTGTCGGATCATGGCCACGGCGGTGATTGCCGCCTGCCGGGCGAGCAATGGGTCGGCGCTCACAGCGGTGCAGGCCTGCGCGGCTCGCCATTGTCGGACCAACGTCGGCCAGTCCGGATCGATGTCGCGCCTGTGAAGGTGCAGGCATTGCAGACACGGGGTTCGACCTGGCACCACAAGCGGCCCGATGCTCGCGTGACCGCGGTACACGCTCACCGGCAGGTGCGGATGGTCAACGAACGAGGGATCGCCTGATTCCTCGGGTGCCAACAGCGCCTCGGGTGCATCGACGCCATGCGCTCCAGCGATGATCGTCAGGTCGGCAGGCGAAGACTCCGCACAAACCAATCCACTTTCTGCGACCGTGTGGCCTAAGGCATCCGCCACATTGCCGTCTCCGTGGATAGCGATGCGCCAGGTAGTTCGAGAGGCGATGGCGCGCTGCGGATCACGATGCCACTCGGACAGTGCCGCCAGGTGGGGCTGCACCCGAGCGCGCTCCTCGGGAGGGAGCCACCAGCATTCGAGCGGTGGAGCTAGCGCGCCGACGCGGGAGAGGAAGTGCACTATCGCCCGCGCGCGCGCGGGCCCGGGGGGGCAGGAGTCGAGGATCGCCTCCGGGGACGCAGATTCACCTATCGAGCGCAGCCAGGTGCTCTCCTGGGTGGACAGACGCAGCGGAACGTCGAGGTCGCCGATGTGGATCTCGGCGGGACTGCGTCGGATCACCGGAATGCCAGATCGCCATCGCCAGCCGAGCTCTCGGTCGTGAGGCATCATGCGCCAACGGTGCCCGCATCGATCTGTGGACGGCTAGGTGCAGTCCACAGGGTCGTTGGTGTAGAGGATCACGATCAACTGCAGTACTCGACGATGACGTCCGCTATGACCGCGGCGCAGGTCACGACGTCATCGATCGCGACGAACTCGTTGGGAGCGTGCGCAACGATGGTGTCGCCTGGCCCGTACTGCACAGTCGGTATACCCGCATACGTGAGCAGTCTCAGATCGGAACCGTACGGTCCGCCGTAGGTCGACGGAGTCTCGCCGGCGGTGCGGGTATGGCATTCGCGAACGAGCGACACGATCGGTGCGTCTTCGGCCGTGCGCCCGGAGGCGAATTGACCTCCCCACCACTCCACGCTTACCGGATGGTCACGCAACCATGGGTCACGGGTGCAAACCTGTGCAACGGTCTCCTCCAGCGCAGCGCGTGCTTGCTCCATCGATTCATCGAGCGCTACACCCAACCTGCCCTCTGCGATGAGCAGATCCGGAACCGTCGAAGCCCAGTCGCCAGCGTGCACCGTGCCGATCGACAAGGGGTACGCGATCGGCCAGCGAGACATCAAGGGATCGACCACCGCGTTCCTGTTGCTCTCCAGTTCGGTCAATGCCTGCAGGATCGGAATGAACTTCTCGATCGCACTGACCCCTTCCGCGCGTCTGGATGCATGGATGGCGGCTCCCGGGACGCGAAGCCGGAACGTCAAGGCTCCGCCGTTGGCCGGCACGATGTCCAGATCCGTCGGCTCGGGGACGATGCATGCATCGACGTCGATACCGACCTGGGTACGAAGATGATCGAGCGCAGCGAAGGTTCCGAGACCGCCGTCCTCCTCACCGCTTACCGGACACAGCACAACGTCGCCGCGCAGGATGACCCCCGCCTCATCGATCATGCGTAGTGCTTCCCAGGCGGCCACGAGACCACCCTTCATGTCGCACGCACCTCGGCCCACGATGCAGTCACGACCGCCCATCAGCACACGACGCGGATCGAAGGGGTCGGCGCTCCAGGCGGACGGGTCTCCGGGCGGAACGACGTCGGTGTGGCCGTTGAGCATCAAGGTGGGACCGTCGCCACTGCCTGGCCGGATGGCCAACACCCCCAGCGCGCTGTCCCGGTCCACCTCCATTCCGGGGAAGTCCGAGCGTGATGTGAGGTCCGCGAGGTCCAACTCCCAGGCCTGCACGTTCCATCCCCACGCCCGCCACTTCTGCGCGAGGAGTTCTTGCACGGTGACCTCGGCCACGGTGCCACCCATCGAGGGCACGGAGATCAGTTCCTGCAGATCGGCGCAGATGCGGGCCCGGTTCGGTTCGGCTAGGGCAACGCCGGGGTGCTCGACCACGGGCAGATTGTGGTGCAAGGCCCACCGAGGGGCCTCTCCACGCCTAAATGTCCGATTTATTCGATTATTCGGTGCGGCACGGCGCTGAGGCACGCGGGTGCAGGGCCCCTGCTGCCCTAGGGTGAAGCGGTGCCCATGGGGCATCAGGTGGTGCCTGCCACCGACCGCGACAGCGGCAGAACGGCAAGAGGAGGGCCCCAATGGCCGAGGAATACACCGGTGAGGCGTACTGCGTGAAGTGCAAGGAGAAGCGCGAGTTCACGGGGCACGTCGAGGAGACCAATGGTCGCCGCTTCGCCAAGGGCATCTGCCCGGTATGCGGTACCAAGG
>JBMTHB010000064.1:0-7178 GCA_049435845.1 Candidatus Nanopelagicales bacterium
TGATCGCAAGGGCGAGCGCGACGATCGCGGCAATCCGCCAGGGACGAACTCCCAGATAGGGACCCAGGCCGTTCGCGACCGCGTCAGCGCCACGCAGACGGATGTCGTCAGCCACCCGCCGCCTGGTTCGATCGCGGTCGATCAATAACAGCCCGAAGCCGACAAGCACCCAAAAGCCCAGGATCAGATCCAGCAGCGCCGTTCGACTCAACACGATGTGGATGCCCTCGAGCGCGAGCAGTAAGCCGGCGATGGTGCCGAGCGCATCGGATCTGGTGAGGCGGCGGACGATACGAGCGGTGAGGATGACCGCCAGGATGCCGAGGACCGCTACGGCGATCCGCCAGCCGAACGGCGTTACTCCGAAGAAGTACTCACCTAGTGCGATCGTCCACTTGCCCAGTGGTGGATGCACGACGAATGCCGGTTCCCCGCTGAAGGCCTCGACGCTGCGCCAGTTGTCCCCGGCTTGCATCATCAGTTCCTTGTGATTCTCGACCTCGTCGATCTCCACACCGAACCGCAGCAGCGACCAGGCGTCCTTGGCGTAGTAGGTCTCGTCGAAGACCACTGCATCAGGACGCCCGAGATTCGGTATTCGCGTCAGCGCGGCAATGCCACCGACTGCCAGGGGACCCACCCAGCCGCGCCACCCGGCGGACGGCATCGGGGGACTCAGCCGATCGGGCAAACTCACCGGACTGCGATCGGGCGCATTCGCCTCGAGGGTCGCAGCAGGCACCGGTTCATCGTAGGTGCGACAAGATGGGCAGGTGACCGATCATGAGCAGGCGGGGCTGCTAATGCTCGCCGCGACTCCTCTGGGCAACGTCGAGGATGCCTCGCCTCGGCTGATCGCCGCGTTGGCCGATTGCGAGGTGATCGCCGCGGAAGACACCCGCAAGTTGCGAGCGTTGACCTCGCGTCTTGGTGTGCATCCGACCGGTCAGATCGTGTCCTTCTACGAAGGCAATGAGTCGACGCGGGTGCCGGAATTGATCGAGCGAGTGCGCGCTGGTGCTCGAGTGCTCGTGGTCACCGATGCCGGTATGCCATCGGTGAGCGATCCCGGTTTTCGATTGGTGCGTGAGGCGAACGACGCCGGCATCGCGATCACCTGTCTACCTGGTCCGTCCGCGGCACTTGCGGCACTCGTGCTATCCGGGCTGCCGGTGGCCAGGTTCGCCTTCGAAGGGTTCCTTCCGCGCAAGGCGGGAGAACGTCGTCGTCGGCTGGAATCCCTCGCCACCGAGGAGCGCACCATGGTCTTCTTCGAAGCCCCGCATCGACTGGAAGCGTCCCTGGCGGACATGGTGCAGGCCTTCGGCGGCGATCGGCGGGCGGCGGTGTGCCGGGAGTTGACCAAGACGCATGAGGAGGTCATCAGAGGATCACTAAGCGAACTTCATGAGTGGTCTGGCGGTGAGGTGCGCGGAGAGATAACCGTGGTGGTGGGTGGTGCATCCGAAGAGCAGGTACGAGCGGTGGCCGGTCTCACGACGGACGAACAGATCGCCGATGCCGTTGCGGCTGCTATGGCCGCGGGTTCATCGCGCAAGGAAGCCGTTGCGCTCGTTGCTGGCGACGCCGGGCTACCGAAGCGTCGGGTCTACGACGCTTCGTTGCGCCGCGCAGCCGACTCCTAGGATCGGGGCATGTCCGATCAGTCCGGCGCTGCCTCCGGTCTCAAGGCGTACTACGTCACAACGCCTATCTACTACGTCAACGACGCACCGCACATCGGGCACGCGTACACGACCACTGCCGGTGATTTCCTCACCCGCTGGCATCGTCAGCGTGGGGAGCAGGTCTGGTACCTGACCGGGGTCGACGAGCACGGCACCAAGGT
Organism: Candidatus Nanopelagicales bacterium; assembly: GCA_049435845.1. Lineage (GTDB taxonomy): Bacteria > Actinomycetota > Actinomycetes > S36-B12 > S36-B12 > S36-B12. The sequence goes on from JBMTHB010000064.1 coordinate 1,850, forward strand.
GCAGCGGGCGGCCGACGCAGGCGGCGTGACTCCGCAGCAGTGGGTCGATCGGCTCGTGGCGGATGCGTGGTTGCCGGTGCTCGAGACGGTCGATGCAGCCAATGACGACTTCATCCGCACCACGCAGCCCCGCCATGTCGAGCGGGTGCAGAAGTTCTGGGAGCGGGTGCGCGATAACGGCTTCGTGTATAGCGCGCCCTACGAGGGTCCGTACTGCGTCGGGTGCGAGGAGTTCAAACTGCCGGGAGACCTTGTCGAGGGAACCGGTGAGTTCGCTGGCCAGATGGTGTGTCCGGTGCACGGAAGACCAGCTGAGGAACTACGTGAGGAGAACTGGTTCTTCCAACTGTCCGCATTCGGTGATCGCTTGATCGAGCATTACGAAAAGCACCCGAACGCCGTCCGTCCGCAGAGCGCCTACAACGAGGTGATGGCCTTCCTGCGCAATGGTCTGGTGGACATCTCGATGTCGCGTTCCAGCGTCGACTGGGGTATTCCGCTCACCTGGGATCCGCAGCAGGTGGTGTACGTGTGGTTCGACGCCTTGCTCAACTACGCGACCGCGGTGGGGTACGGGTCTGAGCCAGGAACCGATGGGGCCGCCCGCTACGCGAACACCTGGCCGGCGGATGTGCACCTGGTAGGCAAGGACATACTGCGCTTCCACGCGGTCTACTGGCCGGCGATGCTGCTGGCAGCAGATCAGCCGTTGCCCAAGCAGGTCTTCGCGCATGGCTGGTTGCTGGTGGGCGGGGAGAAGATGAGCAAGTCCAAGCTCACCGGAATCGCCCCCGAGCAGATCATCGACCACTTCGGATCCGACGCCTTCCGGTACTACTTCATGCGCGCCATCAATTTCGGCCAGGACGGATCGTTCTCCTGGGAGGACATGAGCGCGCGCTACACCGCCGAATTGGCGAATGGATTGGGCAACCTCGCGTCCCGAGCCACAGCCATGGTCGGTCGCTATCGCGACGGAGTACTGCCGGAGCCGGGAGCATTGACTCCAGCGGAAGATGCCGTAGTCGAACGCTTGGCGGCAGCGGCGCCCGTTGCGGATCGGGCGATGGACGATCTCGACTTCGCTACTGCGATCGGGGAAGTGCGCAGCGTCGTGGAGTTGGTGAACCAGTACGTCACCGAGATGGAGCCATGGGTGCTCGCAAAGGACGAAGCGAATGCGTCACGACTCGACACAGTGCTGTACACGATGTGCGAGGCACTTCGCGGGGTTGCAGTCCTCTACAACCCGCTCATGCCGAAGGCGATGTCGAGTCTGTGGCTACAACTCGGTGCACACGAGGTGCTCGGTGACCTGGGCGCCCAGCGGATCTCCGACGTCGGTCGATGGGGACAGTTGACACCCGGTGCACATGTCACCAAGGGAGATGCACTCTTCCCACGGCTGGTCGACGACGCACCGGAGTCCTGAGCGTGGGTTCGGACTGGCCATCGGCCCCGGAGCCCTTGCCCGGGGCAGTGATCGATTCCCATACGCACCTGGATGTGCACGATCGCTCCATGCATGGTGATGTGGCACACGATCCGAAGGAACTTCTACGTTGGGCCGCCGAGGTGGGCGTTCTGAAGGTGGTGCAGATCGGTTGCGACGTCGAATCCGCGGAGTGGTCGGTGGCTTTCGCGAGGGAGCACTCCAGCGTGGCGGTGGGTGTGGCCATCCATCCCAACGATGCTGCGCGTATCGGGGTGCGTCAGGGACGCTCCGCGCTCGAAGCTGCCTGGTCGCGTATCGCCGAACTCGCCTCAGACGATGTGGTCAAGGCCGTAGGTGAGACCGGACTGGACTACTTCCGCACTCCGGAATCCGAGGGACAGGCCTTCCAACACGAATCGTTCCGGTGGCATATCGAGTTGGCGAAGGAGCTCGACAAGTCCCTTGTCATCCACGATCGAGACTCCCACGACGACGTCATCTCGGTGCTGCTCGAGCAGGGTGCACCTGAACGGGTGGTGTTCCACTGCTTCTCCGGCGATGCGCAGATGGCGCGCGTATGTGCCGAGCACGGGTGGTTCATGTCCTTCGCGGGCGTCATCACCTTCGGTAGCGCCGAAGGTCTGCGCGAGGCATTGCGCGCGGTGCCCGATGGGTTGCTGTTGGTGGAGACCGATGCCCCATACCTGACCCCCAAGCCGAACCGCGGTCGGGTGAACGCCACATACCTGATGCCGTGGACCGTGCGCCGGATGGCCGAGGAGCGCAATGCGGATGTTGCGCAGTTGTGCGATCAACTCGTCGCAAACACCTACCGGGCGTTTGGGCACTGGTGAGCAACCTGCTGGGTGCCGCCGATGTGCGACGCATCGCCGAGGAGTTGGACCTTCGTCCCACCAAGAAGTGGGGACAGAACTTCGTCATCGACCCCAATACGGTGCGGCGCATCGTGCGGGTTGCAGATGTCTCGCCTGACGATGTGGTTCTCGAAGTAGGTCCGGGCGTCGGCAGTCTCACCTTGGCGCTGCTGGAGACGGGCGCCCGGGTTGTGGCAGTGGAGATCGATCCCCGTCTGGCCGAACGGCTACCGGCGACAGTGGCTGAGTTCGCACCGGAGACTGCCGAGCGACTCGTGGTGATGAACGCCGATGCGATGGATGTGTCCACACTGCCGTGGGCACCGACCGCGTTGGTCGCGAACCTGCCCTACAACGTGGCGGTTCCCGTCGTCTTGCACCTGCTGGCCGCGTTTCCGTCAATCCAGCGCGTCCTCGTGATGGTGCAACGTGAGGTGGCTGAACGGCTATGCGCTGAACCCGGCTCGCGCACCTACGGAGTGCCCAGCGTCAAGGCCCGCTGGTTCGGGGACGTCAGCTACGCCGGCGATGTCGGTCGAAGCGTGTTCTGGCCGGCGCCGAATGTGGACAGCGGCCTGGTGTCCATCATCCGGCGCCCGGAGGGAAAGACTGCCGATCGCGAGCGCGTCTTCGCGATCATCGACGCGGCCTTCGGGCAGCGACGCAAGAAGTTGCGTACTGCTGTGAGTAGTCGCTTCGCCGGGGATATCGATCGGGCGATGCAACAAGCCGGACTCGACCGGGATGTACGAGGCGAGCAACTCGACGTCGATGACTTCGTGGCGCTGGCCGGTAGCCTCGACCAGCCCCGAACGTAATCTGTCGCTATGTCCGTCACGGTCCGCACTCCGGCGAAAGTCAATGTGCAGTTGTCGGTGGGACCGGTGCGCGAGGACGGTTTTCACGAGATCGTGACCGTCTTCCAAGCTCTGTCCTTGGCGGATGTGATCACCGCCAGCGAGGCTGATGGTCTGACGTTGACCATGAGCGGTGAAGGGACCGCGTTGCTACCCGTCGATGACACGAATCTTGCTGTTCGCGCAGCTTCACTCCTCGCTGAGCATGTGGGGATCCAGCCCCATGTCGCGCTGCACATCGAGAAGTCGATTCCCGTAGCCGGTGGCATGGCCGGTGGTAGCGCCGACGCGGCAGGTGCCCTGGTGGCGTGCGATGCGCTGTGGGGAACTGGGTTGCCGCGGGAAGACCTGGCTGGCCTTGCGGCACAACTGGGATCGGACGTTGCGTTCGCGTTGTACGGGGGTAACGCGATAGGGAGAGGCCGCGGTGAGCAGATCACCCCCGTCCTCGGACGAGGCCGGTTCCACTGGGTACTCGCGCTGGCCGAGGAAGGTCTGTCCACCCCGGAGGTCTATCGGCGCTGCGATGAGCTTCGCGCGGGGCGGCAGGTGGACGCTGCCGAGGTTTCCGACGCGCTGATCCAGGCGCTTCGGGCCGGAGACCCCGAACTGCTGGCAGCGTCCGTGAGCAACGATCTCCAGTCGGCAGCTGTGTCACTTCGTCCATCCTTGTCTCGGTTGCTCGACGCGGGTGTGGAATACGGTGCTCTCGCTGGGATGGTTTCCGGTAGTGGACCCACCTGCGCTTTCCTGGTCCGCGATGACGAACATGCTCTGGATGTCGCAGTCGCTCTCACCGCCAGCGGCCTATGCCGCACGGTCAAACGCGCCACCGGTCCTGCGTCCGGGGCGAAGGTCGTCGACGACGGCGGATGACTTACGCGAACATTCCCCCGCACTCATGTGGTCGGAAACTGCCCCATCAACGTACGCAGTAGTTCAGCCAAGTCTGATCGTTGATCGTTCGTCAAAGACTCCAACAGAGCATGCTCGCGCTTGAGTAGATCGGCGAACGCACCGTCGACCGCGCGCTGACCGGAGTCGGTGAGTTCAACCCGGACTCCGCGACGATCGTCCGGATCCGGCATTCGACGCACCAAGCCCCGTTCGGCCAGGCGATCGACGCGATTGGTCATCGTGCCGCTGGTAACCAAAGTCTGGTTGCTGAGTTGTCCAGGAGAAAGCGCGTAGGGGGCACCGGAGCGGCGGAGTGCGGCCAGCACATCGAATTCCCATCCGTCGAGACCGTGGATCTGGAACGCCTCGGACCTCGCGTGATCGAGTTGCCGGGCCAGGCGCGTGACGCGGGACAGCACTGCGAGCGGTTGAACATCCAGGTCCGGCCGCTCTCGGTGCCAGGCTTCGACGATCAGGTCGACGTCATCGAAGGTTTCGTTTGAGGGGGCGTCGGTGGCCATTTCGTCATGGTAGTTCAAGATTCTCGACGTCAAGATTCTCGATCAACGGCTCTTGTTCGCTTCTTTCCCCACGGTGCGCAAGTGCGGTTTGGGCTCCAGATGCTCCAGGCCGTTCCACGCCAGATTCACCAGGTGCGCCACGACGTCCTCCTTGCCGGGCTTGCGTACGTCGAGCCACCACTGACCGGTGAGGGCGACCATCCCGACCAGTGCCTGGGAGTAGACGCCGGCGTACTTGGTACTGATGTCGTGGTTGTCGAACTCCCGCGCCAACAGGTGTTCCACCTGCGCCGCGATGTCGACGATCAGGCTCGCAAAGGACCCACTGGACTGTGAGACCGGTGAGTCGCGTACCAGTATCCGGAATCCGTCGGGGTTGGTGTCGATGTAATCGAACAGCGCCATGCCGGCCTGCTCGAGCAGTGCGCGTGCACTCCCGGCGGTCAACGCATCGGAGATGGAATGGAGGAGATCGTTCATCTCCCGATCGACAAGTACCGCGTACAGCCCTTCCTTACCGCCGAAGTGCTCGTAGACGACGGGCTTGGACACCCCGGCCTTGGCGGCGATCTCCTCGACGCTGACCGCTTCGAAGCCTTTGTCCGCGAATAAGGATCGACCTACGTCGAGCAATTGCTCGCGGCGTTCCTGCCCGGTCATGCGGACTTTCGATCGGGCTTTGTTCGCCCGACGACTCGAGCGTTGCGCCGTTCTAACGGAACGCGATGCCGCAACGGTGAGGTC
>JBMTHB010000065.1:0-7145 GCA_049435845.1 Candidatus Nanopelagicales bacterium
CACATCGAGCACCGCCTCGATCCGGGGTAGATGCTTCAGCAAGTCCGCCGTGACTACGACCGCACCGCGAGCCACGTTTACCAAGAGTGCGCCATCAGGCATAGCTGTGAGGAAATCGTCGTCCACCATTCCAGTCGTCTCGGCGGTGAGCGGAACAGCCAGGACGACGACGTCAGCTCCCGGGAGCAACCCACGAAGATCCTGCGCTGCATGCACGCCCTCGCGATCGGAGCGACCCACCAGTTGGGTGATCGCACCGAGGGGGCCGAGTGCATCGGCTATCCGCCTTCCCACTCCGCCGGCGCCGACGATCACCACCGATGCGTCCTGAAGCGAACGTCCGCGTCGGTGGTCCCACTTTCCCAGCGTCATGTCCCGTGCAGCCCGATCGATGCCGCGCCACCGCGCGATGATCGAACCGACGGCCAATTCCGCGGTGCTCTGCTCGTGGACACCAGCTGCATTGCACAGCGTCACGCCAGGGGGAAGATGCGCAAGCGCGGCATCGAAGCCCACGGTCGGCAGTTGGACCACCTGAAGCCCAGGAAACTGCAGCATCCACTCCGGGTTCGGGTTGTCGATGTAGTCGGGAACGAAGAAGCCGATGCTCCCGCGAACGGTCTCGTCGGGTAGTTCCCCGGGCAGATACGTGACGCAGCCGCTTCGTTCCGCGGGTGCCAGAAATTCCGGAAGCAACACCACATCGGCGGACACGCGTGCTAGACCTCGACTCCCAGGTGCGACAGCAGCAAAGCACGCACCTTCGCTGCATCGGCCTGTCCCTTCGTGGCCTTCATAACGGCGCCGACGATGGCACCAGCAGCTTGCACTTTGCCGCCGCGGATCTTGTCCGCGACGTCGGGTTGTTCGACGAGTGCAGCCTCTATCGCAGCGAGCAGCGTGGAATCGTCACCGACCACAACAAGACCGCGCCCGGCGATGACCGCGTCGACATCGCCCTCGCCAGCCACGACCCCTTCGAACACCTGCCGGGCGAGTTTGTCGGTGAGCGAACCATCCGCGATCAGTGCTTCCACGCGCGCGATGTGGTGAGGGGAAATCCCCAGATCGGACGGTTGGACTCCCTGCTCATTGGCCATGCGGGTGAACTCCCCTGTCCACCACTTGCGTGCGGCCGCCTGCTCCACTCCCGCTTCGATCGTCCGCTCGACCAGGTCGAGCACCTCTGCATTGACGAGTGTCTGCATGTCCAGGTCCGTGATGCCCCACTCGGTCTGCAACCGAGCACGACGGACGGACGGCACCTCAGGCAACGTGCCGCGCAACTGCTCGATCCACTCTGCGCTCGGTGCCACGGGAACGAGATCTGGCTCAGGGAAGTAGCGGTAGTCCTCGGCGTGCTCCTTGGACCGGCCGGGCGTGGTTTCGCCGGTGTCCTCGTGAAAGTGCCGTGTCTCCTGGATCACCCGACCGCCGTCGGAGAGCACCGCCGCTTGACGTTCGATCTCGAAGCGAACCGCGCGCTCGACGGAGCGAAGGGAGTTGACGTTCTTGGTTTCCGAGCGAGTGCCCCAGGGTGCGCCTGCCGGGGCAAGGGAGACGTTGACATCGCAACGCAAAGAACCCTGATCCATCCGAACGTCCGAGACGCCCAGGGCCCGCATCAGATCGCGGAGTTCGGTGACGTAGGCGCGGGCCACGAGTGGGGCCAAAGCCCCGGTTCCGACGATCGGCTTGGTGACGATCTCGATCAGCGGTATGCCGGCACGGTTGTAGTCCACGAGCGAGTAGTCGGCGCCGTGGATTCGACCGGTGTCGCCCCCGGCATGCGTGAGCTTCCCGGTGTCCTCTTCCATGTGCACCCGCTCGATTTCAACGCGGAACTCCCGCGGTCCTTCGTCGGTGCTGACCGTGACGTCGAGGTATCCGTCGGTGCACAGCGGCTCGTCGTACTGACTGACCTGGTAGTCCTTGGGCATGTCGGGATAGAAGTAGTTCTTGCGTGCGAAGCGACACCAGGACGCGATATCGCAGTGCAGGGCCAAGCCCATGCGAATCGTGGACTCGACCGCGACGGCGTTCACCACCGGCAGCGATCCCGGCAGGCCGAGGCACACCGGGCACACCTGCGTATTGGGTGCTCCCCCGAACTCGGTTGCGCAGGCGCAGAACATCTTGGAGGCGGTTCCGAGTTCCACATGCGTCTCCAAGCCCAGTACCGGCTCGAAGCGCAGCAGGGCGGTGTCGAAGTCCATGCGGGTCGTAGCGGAACGGCTCACAGCGCCGGCACCTCCTCGATGAGTTCATGTCCCCACCTGTCGACGAGAGACTGCTCGAGAGAAGCACCCACTCGATACAAACGATCATCGGCAAGTGCCGGAGCCATGATCTGCAGCCCGACGGGAAGACCGTCCTCCGGCGCCAGCCCGATAGGCAGGGACATCGCACAGTTGCCGGCGAGGTTCACAGGAATGGTGGCAATGTCGTTCAGATACATAGCGAGGGGATCGTCGATCTTCTCTCCGATCCGGAACGCGGTTGTGGGCGCGGTCGGCGAGATCAGGACATCTACCTGCTCGAAGGCGCCTGCGAAGTCCCGGGAGATCAGCGTGCGGACCTTCTGCGCTTGCCCGTAGTAGGCGTCGTAGTAGCCACTCGACAGGGCATACGTGCCGAGCATGATGCGTCGCTTCACCTCCGCTCCGAACCCCGCTTCGCGTGTCTGGGACATGACCTCCTCTACCGAGGCCCGGCCATCATCACCGACCCTCATGCCGTATCTCATGCCATCGAATCGAGCCAGATTGCTCGACGCCTCCGACGGCAGGATCAAGTAGTAGGCGGCCAGCGCGAAATCGAAGTGCGGACACGACACCTCGATGACCTCCGCACCCAGATCACCCAGGATCTGTACTGCTTCATCGAATCTGTGCCGAACCCCTGCTTGATACCCCTCGCCTCCGAGTTCGCGCACCAACCCGATCTTCATCCCACGGATATCCGCGTTCCGCGCTGCCGAGACAACATCAGGTACCGGCGCCGATATCGACGTGGAGTCACGAGGGTCGTATCCGGCGATCACTTCATGCAAGAGAGCAGCATCCATCACCGTACGCGCACAGGGGCCGGCTTGATCGAGTGACGATGCCAAGGCGACGAGCCCATACCTGGAAACGCCACCGTACGTGGGCTTCACGCCTACGGTTCCGGTCACAGCCGCTGGCTGGCGAATCGAACCGCCGGTGTCAGTGCCGATCGCGAGCGGTGCTTCGAAGGCGGCCAAAGCCGCGGCAGATCCACCGCCCGAGCCACCGGGGATGCGCTCGAGATCCCACGGATTTCGAGTAGGGCCGTAGGCACTGTGCTCGGTCGATGAACCCATCGCGAACTCATCCATGTTGGTCTTGCCGAGGATCACTACACCGGCAGCTCGAAGCCGTTCTACGACCGTCGAGTCGTAGGGAGGGCGCCAACCAGCCAGGATGCGCGAGCCGCATGTGGTGGGCACGCCCTTCATGGTCAAGACGTCCTTCAGCGCCAGGGGCACACCGGCGAGCGGACCGAGATCATCTCCTGCAGCCCGGCGATCGTCCACCGCTCGGGCAGTATCGAGAGCCCCTTCCCGATCTACGTGCAGGAACGCATGAACCTTGTCGTCTACGGCCGCAATTCGATCCAAGCACGCTTGGGTGATCTCGACGGATGTGATCTCCCCACCTTGCATCGCGGCAGCCAAAGTGGCCGCACCCTGGCGCACGAGATCGCCGTTCATTACTGGGGACACCTCACTCCTCCCCCAGGATGCGCGGCACCTTGAAGCGATCGTCCTCCCACGAGGGCGCAGCGTCGGCGATCGCGTCGCGATCCACTCCCTGTCGGGCAACGTCGTCGCGGAACACGTTCGTCATCGGTATCGGGTGGGACGTCGGGGGGATGTCGTCGGCGGCGATCTCCGAGACCCGAGCGACCGCGTCCACGATCGCGGACAACTGGTCGGCGTAGTGGGCGGTCTCGTCCTCGGTCAATTCCAATCGCGCCAAGTGGGCGAGGTGCTGGACTTCCTCGCGGGAGATCTGTGCCATGACCTCATCCTTTCAGTACCGCATCCAGCCCTTGTTCGAGGAGCACAACGAAGGAGTCGGCCGCGATCACGGGCACACCGAGGGACTCGGCCTTGTCGAGTTTCGACCCGGCACTCTCCCCGGCGATGAGCGCGGCGGTCTTCTTGGAAACGGAGCCCGCGACCTTCGCGCCCCGCGCGGCCGCTGCCGCACTTGCCGCATCGCGCGTGTATCCGGGAACCGATCCGGTGATGACCATGGTCAACCCGGCGAGCGTCTGTGGAAGGCGTTCGGATTCGTCCTGTACATCGACGAGTCGAACCCCGCCTCGCGCCCACTTGTCGATGATCTCCCGGTGCCATGCTTCGGCGAACCACTCGATCACGGCCTCGGCGATCACCTATCCTACTCCATCGACCCGAGCGAGACGATCGAGGTCGGCCCCGGCGATCGCTTCGATCGACCCGAACTCCCGCGCCAGCGCCTGGGCGGCCGTCGGCCCGACGTGACGGATCGACAGGGCTACCAGGATCCGCCACAGGGGCCGCGACCTGGCTTGCTCGAGGTTCGCGAGCATGGACTTGGCGTTCTCGGTCAACTGCGGACCGCTCTCGCCTTTCCCTGGCTCTCGAGTGAAGAACGGGCAGGTGAGCAGCGCCCCGGCATCGATCAAGAACAGGTCACCCATATTCGCCACGACCCCGCAGTCCAGTAATGCAACCGCGGCCTTGTAGCCCAAACCCTCGATGTCCAATGCACCCCGGGAAGCGACATGGAACAAGCGCTCGCGCAGTTGCGCCGGACAGGACATTGCATTGGGGCACCGGATGTCCTTGTCTCCCTCCTTCTCGGGCCGCAACTCGGTGCCGCATTCCGGACAGCGGGAGGGCATAACGAAGGGGCGTTCGTCACCGGTGCGTGCTTCCACCACGGGGCCGATCACCTCCGGGATGACATCGCCCGCCTTGCGCAGGAAGACCATGTCCCCGATGAGCACGCCCTTGCGTTCCACCTCGTACTGGTTATGCAAGGTGGCCATCGACACTGTGGACCCGGCGACCCGAATCGGGTCCATGACGGCGAAGGGAGTCACGCGACCGGTGCGACCGACATTGACCGCGATATCCAGAAGTCGGGTGCGCACCACCTCAGGCGGATACTTGTATGCGATCGCCCATCGCGGAGCTCGTGAGGTCTCGCCGAGTTCGGCTTGCAGCGCGAACGCATCGACCTTGATCACCACCCCGTCGATTTCGTGCTCGACGTCGTGGCGGTGCTCGGCGTAGTAGGCGATGTATTCCTGGACGCCTGCGACCGAATCGTGGACTGCCATGCGGTCGCTGACGGGCACGCCCATGGTTGCCAATAGTTCGTACACCTCGCTTTGGCACGTGACATCGATTCCCTCGCGGGCGCCCACACCATGCGCGGTGAATCCCAACGCAGATAGGCGACCCTCAGCCAACGAGTACTCGCGCTCGAGGCGTTCGACTCGTGCTCCCGCTCGGTCCCCGGAAGCTGCACGAGCGGCCGTCAACTCCTCCAGACGTTTGTCCATGCGTTGCCGAATGGTGCCCGACGCGGCGTTGCGCGGATTGGCGAACGGAGTACCACCAGCCGCCATCTGTTCGTCATTCACGGCATCGAAGTTCGCGGTGGACAAGAACACCTCGCCACGAACTTCGAGCAGCGCGGGCGGCTTCTTGGTCGAGAGCTTCTTCGGTATCGCCTCGATGAATCGCGCGTTGTACGTGATGTCTTCACCGGTGATGCCGTCGCCTCGGGTAGCAACCGACACCAGTGCTCCATCGCGGTAGACGAGGTCCACCGCGAGACCGTCGATCTTCACCTCGCACAGGAGCCGAGGTAGGGAGCCCAACCCACGTTCGATTCGATCGAACCAAGCTGATAGCTCCTCCTCGTCGAATGCGTTATCGAGTGAGTAGAGCCGGACCAGGTGATGAACCGGTTCGAACATCTCCGAGCGTTGTCCCCCCACTGTCTGCGTCGGTGACTCGCCACTGACCAGTTCCGGATGTGTTCGTTCGAGCTCCTCGAGTTCCCGATAGAGCAGGTCGTACTCCTCGTCCGAGAGGGTCGGGCGCTCGTGTTGGTAGTAGGCGGTGCGTGCCGCATTGATCGCGTCGACCAAGTGCTCCCAGCGTTCGCGCGCCTCGACCGTGACGGAGGATCCCTGACTGGTGCTCTTGCGGCTAGCCACCCACCACCTCCGGATGATCGTCTCGGACAATCGATCCGATGCGCACGCACCGCTCGATCGCACGTCGCGCCTGCCGTGGGTCCACGCCAGCCAACCCTTCACTCGGGGTGAGTGCGACGTTCGCGGGTACGTGCGTGAAGCCCGACTCGCTCATGAAACGTCGAAGGCCCGCACTCACGTCCCGATCACCGATGTCAGGTCGATCGAGTGACGCCACTGGTACGCAGCCCAGGAGTAGTCCCACACCGTCTTCCCACGCGCGCAGGAGGGCCTCGTCCGGCGGCGGAGTCAATTCCAGATCCAAGGCTACGAATCGTGCACCCGCGTCAATGAAGAGCTGGATCGGTGGTGCCGGCTTGGCGCACCGGATTCCTGCGACTGCACCAGCAGTGGCGATCGAATCCACGACCGTGCGCAGATGACCTTGCACGATCGGCGGTTCCACACTTCGGTACGTCAATCGACCGCTACTCGTGCGCACCCGTCCGGACAGCACGGCAGGCAAATCCGCTTCATCCACCTGGACGATCACCTCGGCATGCGGGAATGCCCGACGCATGCGTTGAGTCAATTCGGAGAAGGCACTCGCCGCAGCCTCGGCGATCTCGGCGACTGCACCATGGTCACGTACCAGCGACTCCCCGGCGGCATCCTCGATGCGTGCCGACAAAGTCAACGGACCGACGACCTGGATCTTCACCGGCCCGCGGTGAGCACCGCATTCTTCCTCGAGGACTTCCAGATCCTGAGAGAGCCAGGCGCGGGCATTTCGTAGTGTGCGTCGACCGGCATGACCCACCCGCCAGCCCGTCACCGTGGTCTCGACGTCGAAGGAGCGATCGACGGAAGCGAGCAGCGATGCAGTTCGCCCTATGGGATCCGATCCCGGTCCGCGGGCCGGC
>JBMTHB010000066.1:0-7066 GCA_049435845.1 Candidatus Nanopelagicales bacterium
CGGGTATCCAGACCCCAGTTTCCGCGATACGCCGCCAACGTGTCAGGCCCCAATCGCTTGAAAGCGTTGATGGTCGGATTCGTGAATGCCGACAAGGCGTCCGCGTGCTCGATGATGCCGGCGATCATCGATAGCGCCGTTGGGCTCAACTGAGGGCCGCCGTCATGCATAGCGTTGACCCCATCCATGTCTGTCACAGAGAAGTGCACGTGGAAGCCACTGCCCCCTTCGTCGTTCCACGGCTTGCCCATGAACGTGGCGAGCATTTCGTTGCGATGGGCGATGTCCTTGACCGCCGTCTTGAACACGAAAGTTCGATCCGAGGCGTCGAGGGCATCGGAGTGCCACAGATTGATTTCGTATTGCGACGGGGAGAACTCGTGATTACCGGCGAACGCCCCGATATTTAGTTGATCGACCATGCGCAGCATTTGTAGGAAGACGCCGTTCGGATCGACCATGCTGCCCGTCGTGTAGACGCGGCCAGTCTTATTCAGCACTCGTTCCCATGTGCCATTGGGTCGATGCGCGAGGTAGAACTCGAGCTCTGGTCCAAGCACCGGAACCAGCCCGCGGTCGCTGAACTTCGCCAGGATTGAACTGAGCACCGAGCGCGGAGATATCGGGGAAACATCGCCGTTGGGTTCGAAAGCGTCCGCGATCACATAGGCGACGCCCGGTTCCCAGGGCATCCGGCGGATCGTCCCCGGATCCAGTCGCGAAATCAGATCGGGCAGACCATCGGAGATGCTGCCGTGCCCATCGAGCACGCCACCTCGGGTGTTCGTGACCCACACACCCTGACAGAACGCTGGTCCGTGAGCAGCCGCGCGCTCAAGCTGGGACACCAGAAGGTCCTTGGAGCGGGTGATGCCTAAGACGTCGCTATAGATCAGGCGCAGCACGTCGATGCCATCGTCCTGCAGACCCTGCCGCACCTCGGAAAGATCGTGATGCATCGGAATTCCCCTCGATCGTTCGGTAGCCAACGAGTTCCTGGATACTAGTGCCGTAGGCAATCGACAAGGAGCGAAATGAAGGCGCTATTCATCGAGCACGATCACACGAGCCCCCCTGGGCCGATCGGTGATGCCTTCGCCAAGCGGGGCTACGAGATCGACGAGCGCGTGGTCGTTTCCGCCGAGCACTATTACTCCCCCAACGTCGAATTCGATTTCCCGTCCATAGACGAGTACGACGTTATCGTGCCCATGGGCTCACCGTGGGGAGCGTGGGACGACGCCACTATCGGAGCCTGGCTGCTACCGGAATTGGAGTACATGCGTGAGGCCGATCGGCGCGGGATTCCAGTATTCGGGATCTGCTTCGGTGGGCAACTGCTCGCCCGAGCCCATGGTGGCACCGTGGCTCGAGCACCGGCGTGCGAGATCGGGTGGAGCACGCTGCACACCGATGACCCCGAACTCGTCGATGCCGGTCCGTGGTTCCAATTCCACTACGACCGCTGGACCCTGCCACCTGAGGCGACAGAAGTGGCTCGTACCAGCCGGGCCTCGCAGGCCTTCACGCTGCGTCGCAATCTGGCTCTGCAATTCCATCCGGAGTTGAGCGCGCACGAACTGGAGTTGTGGCTTGAGTGCGACGGTCGCGGGTTGGTTGAGGAGGATGGTCAAGACCCGGACGTTCTGATGGCGCATACGCGCGCTATCGAAACGGACGCGGCCCAGCGAGCCGATGCGCTGGTTGGAGCTTTTTTGGAGCGAGTAGCCCTCGCTTAGCGCTTCGACACCGCCACCGGGAAGCGCTTGATCCCGTGCACGAAGTTCGAGCGCAGGTAATCGATCGGACCATTGCTGCGGATCTCGACGTCCCTGCTCAGCAGGTCCTCGAACATGACTCGGATCTCCAGCCGAGCCAGCGAGTTGCCTAGGCACATATGCGGGCCACCTCGGCCGAAAGACATGTGCTCGTTCGGGCGACGCTCGACATAAAAGCGGTACGGGTCCTCGAAGATTTCTGGGTCGCGATTCCCCGAGGCGAACCACACAACCACTTTGTCGCCGGCCTTGATTGTGCGGCCACCGAGTTCGCTCTCCTTGGTGGCCGTTCTGCGGAAGTGATACACCGGGCTGGCGAAGCGCAGGAACTCCTCCACCGCCCACTCGATCTTGGTCGGATCCTCACGCAAAAGCGCCACTTGATCTGGATTGTTGATCAGGTGGTTCATGGTGTGCGAGATCGTGTGGCGAGTGGTTTCGTTCCCTGCGACGACGAGCAGCACAAAATAGTTACGGAAGTCACGATCGTCCAGCGGAATGCCGTCGATAGGTACGCCGTTGACGAGTTGGGAGACAAGGTCGTTCCCCTCTTTGCCCCGACGAGCATTGGCCAGCGCGAAGCCGTACTCGAAGACCTCCAAAGCCGCCGGCGACCGGAAGGGCAGATCGCGGTATTTCTCACTCTCCGGATCCGAGGCCAGCACGTCCGCACTCTCCGGATCGGTGTTGCCGACCATGCGATTGCCCCACTCGATCAACTGATCGGTGTCCTTCTCTGGCACACCCAGCAAACGAGCGAGCACGCGAATGGGGAAATCGGCCGCGATCTCATCGACGAAATCGAACTGATCCTTGGCCAGGGCGACGTCGAGCGTGTTCGCGGTGACTCCGCGTAGGAAGGATTCGTAGACCGCTAGTGCCTTGGGGGTGAATGCGGGCTGCAAAAGTTTGCGCAGCGCACGGTGGCGCGCGCCGTCCCGCTCCAGCATGGACTTGCGGATCTCGATCTGGCTTTGGTCGAGTTCCTCGAGGTTCACCGCTCCGATCTCGCTGGAGTACGTCTCGGTATCACGCAGCACTTCGACGATGTCCTGGTAGCGCGTCACGGCCCAAAAACCGCTGTTCGGCGCCTCCTCCTTGTTCCACGAGACCGGATCGTTCGCCCGCAGGTCGTCGAAAACCGCCCACGGGGCTCCGTCCGCGAACAGGTCTAAGTTCGCCAAGGTCACCTGGGTGGCAGTGGTCATGGGTCCTCCAGAAACCGCTCTGATCGTTTGGGCCCAAATTATCCGGTGCGAGGCCGATTGAGCGCAAGGACCTTGGTCACTCCACTAGCGTGAGGCCACTCATCCCGTGGGAGGAACCACATGGCCGGCCAGCACACCCTGAGCGAGACCGAATCGGCGGTGTCCGGTCGGCTCGGGGACATGGAATTGGACTTCGAGGCAATGTCGGTCGTGTCGAACCTCTTCCGAGCCGCCAACGCGGTGCGCAACCACCTGGAGCGGACGGTCTTGGCCCGCGCCGATCTGACCTGGACCGCTTTCGTGGTGTTGTGGGTCACCTGGATCTGGGAGCCGATCGAAACCCGGCAGATCGCCGCGGAAGGCGGTTTCTCCAAGGCGACGCTGAGCGGTGTCATGACGACGTTGGAGAAGCGCTCGCTCATCACGCGCGAACGCGACAACAGGGACGGACGCTTGGTACTGGTGAAGTTGACTCCGGCTGGTCGGCGATTGATGAAGCGGCTATTCCCGGAGTTCAACGAGGAGGAACGGCGCGTCACCCAGCACCTTGGCCATCGCGAGAAGCAGGCCGCTGCACATGCGCTGCGCGAGATGATCCGCGGTGTGGAGCAGGGCGACCGCAGCGGCACGTCCCCTCGGCCCACGCGAGGCTGACCATGACTGGATTCGCACAGACCATCACCGTCGAGGATCTCGACCGCGATCCCTACCCCATCTACGCACGCTTGCGCGCTGAGTCCCCGGTCGCGTGGGTACCGGCAGTCAACCTGTGGTTGGCGACCAGTGCCGAAGCAGTCGACTTGGTCACCACCCGCACGGATCTGTTCAGCGCGGTGGTGGACGGTTCACCACTGGACCGGTCGTTCGGTGGTCCCACAATTCTCACGGTGGATGGCGAGGATCACCTCGACAAGCGACGCAGCCTGGATACGAAGTACCGACCACGTGCGGTCGCCGCTTACATCGATGAACTCGTCGAGCCGATCGCGCAGGAGTACCTGTCGCGCGTCCAGGCGAATCCGGATCGATCATCGGAACTAGTGGCCGAATACTTCGAGCCGATCTCCGTGCTGAGCCTGGGTGCGGTACTGGGTCTGGGACATATATCGGCGGACACGCTGCGCAAGTGGTTCCACGGGCTTGCAATGGGTGCCACGAATTTCGAACGCGATCCGGACAAGCAGGCGATCAACGATGCAACGGCTGCTGCGATCGATGCGGAATTGCGGCCCTACATGGAGCAGCTGCGATTCGAGCCGGACGATTCCACCATCGCGCACATGTTGACCACCGGACGTCCCACTGATCAACCGCGCACTGTGGACGAAGTACTGCCATCCCTCAAGGTGATCATCCTCGGCGGCATGCAAGAGCCCGGACACGGTGCGGCGTCATGCCTGTACGGACTGCTCGAGGATCGCGAACAGTGGGAACTCGCGTGCTGGGAGCCGCAGCGCTGGGACGACATAGTCCACGAAGGTCTGCGGTGGGTTGCCCCGATCGGCACCCAGACTCGGCAAGCGCGGGTGGACATCGACTTCCACGGCACCGTCATCCCAGCCGGCGCCCCGGTGGGTGCGGTCGTAGCGAGCGCTTGCCACGACGAAACGCTCTTCGATAGACCGGAGGTCTTCGACATCCGGCGGGAGCGCAGGCCGAATGCGTCGTTCGGTCTAGGACCGCACTTTTGCGCCGGCCACGCGTTCGCGCGCGGCCAGGAGCGGATCGCCTTGCAGACCCTGGCTCAGGCGTTCCCGGACCTCACGCTGGACCCCGTACACGAGGTGCGGATGCGTGGGTGGGAGTTCCGGGCACCGGAATCCCTGCACGTTCGGTGGTAGCCCTTCCCTCACCACCGCCAATCCGTTAGGGTCCGAACGATATAGCCGTGAACGGAAAGAGTAGGTCGGGTATGAATACGGTCACCGTCGCCGGTGTCACGGTGGACACACGGCATTGGATCGGTGGCCGACGCGTCGCTTCGTCGGGCACCTTTCCCAGCGTGTCCCCCATCGACGGTGAAGAACTGGCCCGGGTGCACCGTGGTGGCGCACCGGAGGCCGACGCCGCGCTGACCGCCGCTACGCAAGCCTTCGCGGAGTGGTCCAGGTGGACCCCCGAGCAGCGCGCTGTGGTGCTGCGCCGGCTCGCCGATCTGGTCGAGGAGAACCTCGAACCGCTCGCGCAGTTGGAAACGCGAGACAACGGTTCGCTGTTGCGCTCGCATCGCCGCGGAGTGATGCCCCGAGTGGCCATGAACATTCGCTTCTTCGCCGACTACGCCGTGGAGAAGTTGCACCACCCGGTATGGGAGACCCGCGGCCACGAGAACCACGTGTCCTGGGACCCCTCCGGCCCGACCGTCATCATCACCCCCTGGAACGCACCACTCATGCTCGCCACTTGGCGCATCGGACCCGCGCTGGCCGCCGGCGACACCGTCGTGCTGAAACCACCGGAGTGGGCACCGTTGACCGCGTCCTACTTCGCCGACCTGACCCAACAAGCCGGGCTGCCCGATGGCGTGTTCAACGTCGTGCAAGGACTGGGTCCCGAAGCCGGAGCCGCGCTGACCGCCGATCCGCGCGTTGCGCGCATCTGCTTCACCGGTTCGGTGCCGACCGCGAAACTCGTGGCGCGCGCGGCGGCGGAGAACCTCACTCCGTGCTCCTTCGAACTCGGTGGCAAAAGCCCCACCGTGATCTTGGACGACGCGGATCTGGATCTCGCTGTAGATCTGGCCATCGAGCAGTACGACAACGCCGGACAGGTCTGCCTGGCGGGCACGCGACTGCTCGTGCAGGAATCGATCGCCGACGCATTCGAGCAACGCTTCGCGGAGCGTGCTGCGCAGATCCGCCAAGGCGATCCCCGCGAGGAGGAAACGCAGATCGGCCCGAATATCCACCTCGACCATGTGGCGCGAGTGCAGGGATTCGTCGATCGTGCGGTAGCCGAAGGCGCCCACGTCATCTACGGCGGAGGCGTCAACACCGCACTGGGTCCGCACTACTTCCAGCCCACGCTCATCCGCGACGCCGCAACGGGCAGCGAGATCCTGCGCGAAGAGGTGTTCGGTCCCGTACTCACCATGCAGAAGTTCACCGACGACGACGAAGGCCTGGCTCTGGCTAACGGCACGGACTACGGGCTGGCCGCGTGTGTGGTGACCGGCAGCCGCGCGCGCGCCGAGTCATTCTGCAAGCACCTGGTCGCAGGCACCGTCTGGGTCAACTGTTTCTTTGTGCGCGATCTAGCGGCACCGTTCGGTGGATCTAAGAAGTCCGGCATCGGCCGCGAGGGCGGCCTATGGTCCTTCGATTTCTATGCTGATGTGAAAAACACCGTGTATGCACCAAATGGATGGAACGAAGGGGACAATTGATCATGGGTGAAGTCGTCGGCGCGGGGATGCTCGCACATGTACCCACCATCATGCTTCCGGAGCACGTCCGGAAGGACCTGAACGAGGGCAAGGAGATATCCCTCGTCCCCGGTCTGCACAAACTGCGACGCGACAAGTTCGAGACGCTGGACTACGACACCGTTATCGTGATGGACTCCCACTGGGCGACCACCGTGGAATTCGTCGTCACCGCACAAGACAGACGCGCGGGACTGTTCACCTCCGAAGAGTTGCCACGCGGCATGACCCGTATCCCCTACGACTTCCTCGGGGACCCCGAACTTGCGGACGCCATCGGCGAGGCGGGTGCCGGAGTGGGAACCTGGATGACACCCATCGACGACCCGTTCCTACCGACCTTCTACGCCACCATAAACCTGTGGGACTTCCTCGGCCGCGGCATGGACGACAAGCGATGGATCTCGATCAGCGTGTGCCAAACCGGCGACTCCGAGGACTTCCTGCGCGCCGGTCGCGCGGTGAAGGCTGCACTCGAGAAGGTCGATCGCAAAGTCTTGATCATCGCCTCGGGCGCCATGTCCCATACCTTCTGGCCACTACGAGAGATCCGCGATCACGAGGCCAGCGATCCCAAGCACATTTTCACGCCCGCGGCCTATGCCGCGGACATGGTCAGGCTGGACTGGATGAAGCAGGGCGACCATAGGTCGATC
>JBMTHB010000067.1:0-6948 GCA_049435845.1 Candidatus Nanopelagicales bacterium
CGCACTCGATGGTCTACGCGTACGCGGACCGTCGCACCCGCAAGGGTGACTTCCGTCGGTTGTGGATCCAGCGGATCAACGCTGCCGCGCGCGCGAACGGTATGACCTACAACCGCTTCATCCAGGGTCTCAAGGCGGCTGAAGTGGACGTCGATCGGCGCATGCTCGCCGAACTCGCCGTCAACGATCCGGCTGCCTTCAGCGCTCTCGTGGACGTGGCCCGCGGCGCACTGCCAGCGACCGCCGCGTAGCGCGCCTTCCAGCGTCGGTGCTGACCAGTACGCGCTCAGCGCACGTCGCACGATTACGTCGACTGCACGAGCGCAAAGGACGACAGCAATCTGGGACCTTCCTCGCGGAAGGTCCCGATTGCGTTGCGGCGGCAATCGCGGCCGGCTGGGTGCGGGAAGTGGTGTCGGTGCCTGGTCACGCGCTCGCCGAGCAGGCCGGCGCAGCTGGGATCGGGGTTCACCAGGCCGATGACCGCGTGGTCTCCGCCATCTGCGATGCGGCAAATCCGCAGGGGATACTCGCCGAGTGCGCTATTCCGTCGACCCACCTGCAAGACGTGGTGTCCGCCACGGGACCCCTGGTCATATGCGACGGGCTCGCGGACCCCGGCAACCTGGGCACGATCGTCCGAACGGCCGAAGCGGTGGGCGCAGCAGGCGTCATCACCACCCGAGGTTCGGTCGATGCCTGGAATCCGAAGGTGGTACGCGCGAGCGCCGGATCGATCTTCCGAGTCCCGGTCGTGCAGGTGGCACACGCAACGGAGGCGGTGGCGGCGGTCCAGGCTGCCGGATGGACCGTGGTCGCCCTCACCGCAGACGCCGACGCGACGGTCTTCGATGTCATCGAACATGGTCGTGAACACGGTGCGGCGCCCGATCGTTGGGCCTGGCTGGTGGGGTCGGAGGCCCACGGCGTTTCCGCGGAAGCCCTGACCGACAGCGCTCTCCGGGCGCGCATTCCGATGCGATCTTCCGTGGAATCTTTGAATGCCGCGATCTCGGTGGCGATTTGCCTATACCTGGCCGAGGGTCGACGGGGAACCGACGGTACGTGACCTACGCCCCATCGGACACACCATCGCTGAGCGGGGGACCGGGTACCGGAAAGTGCGAGGATGGGAACGCATCGCCGAGGCGAAGGATCGAAGGAGCCCGTTCCATGGACAAGTCGAAGTACCGGAGCCTTCCGGTCATGGATGAGACCGGGTATGCGGTCGTGGATATGTACGACCAGAGCGCCGATCCACGCGAGTGGGAGAACCTCGTCTACGTCGATTGGAAGTCCTCCGGCGATACCCGCTTCGCGCCGCTGGCGAGTGCCTACGGGGACATGGAGTGCAACGGCTTTTGGAATCACACCCCACCCAAGACCGACAAGGACGGAGTGTGGGTGCAAGAGAACATCGACATCGCACCGATCCTCACCCGTCGCTCGCAGGAGCCCGGTGCCAACATCGGCAGGTGTCGGGTGATCGAGCTGCAGCCGAACACCTACGGTGAGGCTCTGTACAACTTGCATCGCGACGACAACAACCGGCTCAATCCGGAAGGCACGGGCTGGATCGTGCGCGCTTTCTTCAACCTCACCGACGATCCGGATTCGGTGATGATCCTGCGCGCCGACAAGGACGATCCGTCGACCGAGGTGCGTATCCCGCTTCCTGCCGGTCAGCAGGTGGTCATCGACACACAGGGCTTCTACCACGCGGTGTGGCACCCCGGGGACAAGCCGCGGTACTGCTTGATCACGTCTTATGAGTCGGGTCCGGAACTCGATGCCTGGATCGCGGCACGCAATCCGCGGACCCGCCTCGACAACCACCCCATCGATCCGGTGGTCCAGGCCGAAGGCGAGGAAGTAGCCCGTGCAAAGCGCGAGGCGCGGGCAGCGGCACTGGCGGCGCAGGGTCAAGATCCCCGGTTCGGCGACGGCAGCATGGCGGTCCAGCAGGAGAAGGAAGTCCTCTCCGAGGCGTAGGTCCTCAGGTGCCCCGGCCTGCAGAGGCGGGGTGCGTCGACCGGTTAGCATCGATCACCCCAAGAGCGCGAAGGAGTGTGCGTGGTCGCCTACAGCGCCGTGCTGGATGAACTCGAGGCCGAGGCGATCCACATCTACCGCGAGACCGCGGCCGCGTTCCGCAATCCCGTGCTGCTCTACAGCATCGGCAAGGACTCCTCGGTGCTCCTGCACCTGGCGATGAAGGCGTTCTATCCGGCTCCGTTGCCGTTCCCGGTGATGCACATCGACACCACCTGGAAGTTCAAGGAGATGATCGAGTTCCGCGACCGTCGTGCGCAGGAGCTCGGTTTGGATCTGCGCATCGCCACCAACACCGAGGCCGTCGAGCAGGGCATCACCCCGTTCACCCACGGCACGCACGAGTACACGCGGATTATGAAGACCGTCGCGTTGCGCGAGGGCATCGATCGATACGGCTTCGATGCGGCGATCGGTGGTGCACGCCGCGACGAGGAGCGCAGTCGTGCCAAGGAGCGCATCTTCTCGTTGCGCGAGCCAGGCCATCGCTGGGAGCCGCGCAAGCAGCGCCCGGAGTTCTGGCGCACCGCCAACACGTCCTTGGCCCCGGGTCAGAGCATGCGCGTATTCCCACTGTCGAACTGGACCGAGTTGGACATCTGGCGCTATATCGAGCGCGAGAGCATCGAGATCCCGGCGCTCTATTTCGCCAAGGAGCGCCCGGTGGTGGAACGCGGCGGAACTTTGATCATGGTCGATGACGAGCGCTATCCGCTCGAGCCGGGTGAGCAGCCGATGATGAAGTCGGTGCGCTTCCGCACCCTGGGCTGCTACCCGCTCACCGGCGCGGTGGAGTCCACCGCGAGCGATCTCGCGACGCTGATCGCCGAGATGGAAGCATCGAACATCTCCGAGCGCGCCGGCCGGCTCATCGACGGCGAGGGTGGCGGCTCGATGGAAGCCAAGAAAGCAGAGGGGTACTTCTAGTGAGCAGCGGCGCACACGACGCAACCCCGGTTCTGCATCTGGTCACCTGCGGATCGGTGGACGACGGTAAGTCGACTTTGATCGGACGACTCCTCGCCGAGACCGACTCGGTGCCGATCGACCAACTCGAGTACGCCCGCCGGACCCGCCGTGGGGGCTCGACCATCCCGGTGGGGGAGATCGACTACTCGCTGCTGACCGATGGCCTGGAAGCCGAGCGCGAGCAGGGCATCACGATCGACGTCGCCTACCGGCACATGAATCTGCCGAATGGTCGTCGCGTGCTGATCGCCGATGCTCCCGGCCACGAGCAATACACCCGCAACATGGCGGTGGCCGCCTCCAATGGCGACGTCGCGATCCTTCTGGTGGATGCTGATCGTGGCGTGCGTCCGCAGACCCACCGCCACCTCACCGTCTCCGCGCTGATGGGCGTGCGCACTGTGGTGATCGCGGTCAACAAGATGGACTTGGTGAATTACGACCACGCCACCTTCGAGGAAATCGTCGGTGTCGTACGCACCACTGCCGCCAGGCTCGATGTTCCCGAAGTGGTGGCGATTCCGATCAGCGCCTTCGCCGGCGACAACGTCACGCAAGGCTCCACCAACATGCCCTGGTACTCCGGACCCACTCTCATTGGTTTCCTCGCCGATTGGGAGCCGGTGGCCACCAGCCAGGACGCAGGCTTCCGTTTCCCGGTTCAGTTCATCGTCCGCGCCGAAGGCAACTTCCGCGGGTATGCCGGAACTGTCGTGTCGGGCTCCATCGCACCAGGGGACCCGATAACGGTCGCCGACTCTGGTCGCACCGCGGTCATCGACCGGGTGGTCGCGTTCGATGGCGACCTCGAGCAGGCGCACGTAGGCCAGGCCGTCACCATCACCTTGGACCAGGAAGTGGACGTCACCCGTGGCGACGTCCTCTCGGGCAAGGACGCCGATGGCGCCACGCTGCAGCCGGCGGATCGCTTCTCCGCGGACATGGTGTGGCTGGGTGAGGAACCACTGGCCCACGGTCGCTCCTACCTCCTGGTTTCCGGTTCGCGTTCCGTTCCGGCCACCGTCACCAACGTGCGGCATCGGCTCGACGTGGTCTCCGGGCACGAGCACGCCGCGCGCGTGCTGGAGATGAACGACATCGGCCGCGTCGAGGTCGCCACCGATCGGCCCATCCCGATGGATCCGTACGACACTTGCCGTGACACCGGCGGCTTCCTGCTCGTGGCCCGAGTGACCGCGGACACCGTTGCTGCAGGTCTGGTGCGCCACGCGATGCGCCGCGCGTTCAACGTCGTTCCGCACGACTACGACGTCTCGGCGGAGGCGCGTCGCACCCTGATGGGTCATCCCAGCAAGGTCGTGTGGCTCACCGGACTTCCCGGCTCGGGCAAGTCCACGATCGCCGACGCCACGGTCCGGCGCCTGCATGCGCTCGGCGTGCACACTTATGTGCTCGACGGGGACAACGTGCGCACCGGATTGAATAAGGACCTCGGCTTCACAGCCGAGGATCGCGCGGAGAACGTGCGACGCGTAGCGGAAGTGGCCAAGTTGATGAAGGACGCCGGGCTCGTGGTCTTCGTAGCTCTCGTATCCCCCTACCGCGCCGACCGCGAGGCGGCAGCAGGGCTGTTCGAGGACGGGGAGTTCCTCGAGGTCTACGTGGACACCCCCGTGGAGGTGTGCGCGGAGCGCGACCCGAAGGGTCTGTATGCCAAGGCCGCAGCCGGCAACCTGCCGAACATGACGGGCGTCGGCCAGACCTACGAAGTGCCCGAAGCAGCCGACCTCGTGCTCGACGGAATCGGGGATCTGGACGCCCAAGTCGAGCGACTCGCGCAGGCCGTCCTCGGCGAGTAGTTCCGCCCTGGGATACTTGCGCTCCCATGTCCGGACCCAATAGCGAATTCGACCCCAAGCAGGTCGCCGCGCTCAGTGCCGAGGCGATCGATGCGATGGTCGCATCGGCAAGCGCGGACATCGCCGCAGCAGGGGACCTCGACGCCCTCAAGGCTGCGCGCCTGGCACACGCGGGGGACCGTTCACCGCTAGCGCTGGCCAACCGGGAGATCGGTGCGCTGCCCCCGGCCGCCAAGGCCGAGGCTGGCAAGCGCGTCGGTCAGGCCAGAGCCGCAGTGAAGCAGGCGCTCGAGCAGCGCGAGCAAACACTCATCGCCCAACGCGATGCTCAGGTTCTCCTGGCCGAGGCGGTGGACGTCACGATCCCGGTGCAGCGCAATCGCATCGGAGGTCGGCACCCGCTCACCACCTTGATGGAGCGCATGGCCGATGTATTCATCTCCATGGGTTACGACGTGGCCGAGGGCCCGGAGGCCGAAGCTGAATGGGCGAACTTCGACGCACTGAACGTGCCACCGGATCACCCGGCGCGCACCATGCAGGACACCTTCTACGTGGAATCACCCACCAGCGGGGTGGTGCTGCGCACCCAGACATCACCGATCCAGATTCGTGCGATGCTCGAACGCGACCTGCCGATCTACGTCGTTGCACCCGGGCGCGTCTACCGAACCGATGAACTCGACGCCACGCATACGCCGGTGTTCCACCAGATCGAAGGCCTCGCGGTCGATGAAGGTCTGACCATGGCGGACCTGAAGGGCACCCTCGATCATCTCGCCACGCAGATGTTCGGCGAAGGGATAGTCACCCGCCTTCGTCCCTCCTACTTCCCGTTCACCGAACCCAGCGCCGAAGTGGATCTGGAGTGCTTCGTATGCCGCGGCGCATCGGTGGGCGATGCGACCAACCCCTGCCGCACCTGCGGCAGCGAGGGCTGGATCGAATGGGGTGGCTGCGGCATGGTCAACCCGCGAGTGCTGCAGGCGGTGGGCATCGACACCGATCGCTACCGCGGCTTCGCGTTCGGCATGGGGATCGAGCGCACGCTGATGTTCCGCAACGGCGTCACCGACATGCGTGACATGGTCGAGGGCGACATCCGCTTCACCCGTGCGTTCGGAGTCGATGCCTGATGCGTATCTCGATGTCGTGGATCCGCGAACTCGTCGACGTTCCCGCCGGTCAATCAGGGCGGGATGTAGCCGAGCACCTGATCAACGCTGGCCTGGAAGTCGAGACGGTGGAGACCGTGGGTGAGGGCCTCAGCGGTCCGATCGTGGTCGG
Organism: Candidatus Nanopelagicales bacterium; assembly: GCA_049435845.1. Classification (GTDB taxonomy): domain Bacteria; phylum Actinomycetota; class Actinomycetes; order S36-B12; family S36-B12; genus S36-B12. The sequence continues at coordinate 6,129 of JBMTHB010000067.1, forward strand.
CAAGGTGCTGAGCATCGAGGAACTCACCGAGTTCAAGAAGCCGATCCGCTGGTGCCAGGTCGACACCGGTGAAAGCGAATCGCGCGGCATCATCTGCGGAGCCAGCAACTTCGTCGAGGGTGATCTCGTGGTGGTCGCGCCCCCGGGAACGACGCTGCCTGGAGACTTCACCATCACCGCGCGCGAGACTTACGGCCACGTCTCCGACGGCATGATCTGCTCCGAGCGCGAACTCGGGCTTGGAGACGACCACGGCGGCATCATCGTGCTGCCACCAGGCACCGCCGATCCCGGTGCGGATGCCGCCAGCCTCCTGGGAATCGGCGACGACGTCCTGGACATCGCAATCACCCCCGACCGCGGGTATGCGCTCAGCGCCCGCGGTATCGCCCGTGAAGTGGCGATCGCCTACGACCGACGATTCGACGACCCGGTCGATCGACCCGAAACGCTGCCTGCGCCGGCGAAGGACCGCGCGCCCGCGCACTGCGCGTCCGATGACCTCGACGCCTGCCCGCTGTTCACCCTGCGCACCATCACCGACATCGATCCGAGCCGACCCTCACCGCAGTGGATGCGCAACCGCTTGCGCGATTCCGGCATGCGCTCGGTATCCCTTGCGGTGGACATCACCAACTACGTCATGCTCGAACTCGGCCAACCGCTGCACGCCTTCGATCTGGACACCCTGCAAGGAACTGTGCGGGCCGATCGCGCCAAGCCGGGGGAGAAGCTCGAGACGATCGATCACGTCACCCGCGAACTGTCTACCGACGACCTCACCATCCGCGACGACCGCGGTGCGATCGGTCTCGCGGGA
>JBMTHB010000068.1:0-6946 GCA_049435845.1 Candidatus Nanopelagicales bacterium
ACGACGCCTACGAGTGTGGGATCGAGCCGACTCCTCAGCCGATCGGTGGTGGTCGATTCCCGGTCAAGTACTACCTCACGGCGATGATGTTCATCATCTTCGACATCGAACTCGTGTTCTTGTATCCGTGGGCAGTCGCATTCGATCAACTCGGGGCATTCGGATTGGTTGCGATGATGCTGTTCTTGCTCAACCTCGCCGTTCCGTACGTCTACGAATGGCGTCGTGGTGGATTGGAGTGGGACTGACATGGGCTTGGAAGAGAAACTCCCGTCCGGCGTACTGCTGACCACTGTCGAGAAGGTCGCCGGCTACGCCCGCAAAGGCTCCCTATGGCCGGCCACGTTCGGTCTGGCTTGTTGTGCCATCGAGATGATGGCTACCGGTGGCCCGCGATACGACATCGCGCGGTTCGGTATGGAGGTATTCCGAGCCTCGCCTCGGCAGGCCGATCTCATGATCGTCGCCGGTCGGGTGAGCCAGAAGATGGCGCCGGTCCTGCGTCAGATCTACGACCAGATGCCGAACCCGAAGTGGGTACTCGCGATGGGCGTGTGCGCATCGAGTGGAGGAATGTTCAACAACTACGCCGTCGTGCAGGGAGTCGACCACGTGGTGCCGGTCGATATGTACCTGCCCGGCTGCCCACCACGCCCGGAGATGCTGATCGATGCGATCTTGAAGATCCACGATCAGATCCAGGACACCAAGTTGGGCGTCAACGCCAAGAACGAGATGATCGAGAACGAAAGACTCGCCCTCGCTGCACCGAGCACCTTGGAGATGAAGGGTCTGCTGCGGTGAGCGAAGGCAACGTACCGGCCGTACCCGTCGTTCCGGATGGCGTCGACTCCATCGACATCGTCGGTGTGCGCCACGGCGCGTTCGGGGTTTCCGGATCCGGCGACACCAGCGGCTTCGGTGGTCTAGTCGCACCGATCGTCATGCCTGGCGCGACTCCGCGCCCCTACGGCGGTGCCTTCGATGAGATCGCCGACGAGATCGAACTCTCACTGCGGGCTCGCAATCTTCCAGTCTCCTCCGTCATCGAGAAGGTGGTCGTCGATCGTGGCGAGATCACCTTCTTCGTCGGACGTGATCACATCGTCGACTTCGCCCGCGTGCTGCGCGATGAGCCGGCCTTGCGGTTCGAGATGTGCATGGGTGTCAACGGTGTGCATTACCCCGATGACGAAGGTCGCGAGTTGCATGCGTGCTACCCCTTCCTGTCCATCACCCACAACCAGCGAATCCGGGTGGAGGTGACAGCGCCCGACTCCGACCCTCACATCCCCTCCATCGTCTCGGTGTACCCGGGGAACGATTGGCACGAGCGCGAGACGTGGGATTTCTTCGGCATCGTCTTCGATGGTCATCCGGCCTTGACCCGTATCGAGATGCCGGACGACTGGGTGGGTCATCCTCAGCGCAAGGACTACCCCCTCGGTGGGATCCCGGTCGAGTACAAGGGCGCCACCATTCCGGCGCCGGACAACCGGAGGGCGTACAACTGATGTCCGACGTCATCTACACCACGGCCGCCACACCCGGCGAAGACATCTATGCCGGCTCATACGAGACCACTGAGGGCACGATCTACAACCTCTCGGGCGGGGACTGGGACACCATCTCGACGGCGCCCGAAGGTGAGAAGGAACGCATCGTCGTCAACATGGGTCCGCAGCACCCGTCGACACACGGCGTCCTTCGCCTGATCTTGGAACTCGACGGCGAAACCGTCACTGAAGCCCGCTGTGGCATCGGCTACCTGCACACCGGCATCGAGAAGAACCTCGAGTTCCGCACGTGGGTGCAAGGTGTCACCTTCGTCACGCGCATGGACTACCTGACCCCGTTCTTCAACGAAGCCGCGTACTGCCTCGGGGTGGAGAAACTCCTCGGGATCGAAGAACAGATCCCCGAGCGCGCGAATGTAATCCGCGTGATGATGATGGAACTGAACCGCATCTCCTCGCATCTGGTTGCGCTGGCCACCGGCGGTATGGAGTTGGGCGCGCTCTCGGCGATGATCTTCGGCTTCCGCGAACGAGAGCTGGTCTTGGACATCTTCGAGATGGTCACGGGCCTTCGAATGAACAGCGCCTACATTCGTCCCGGAGGCGTTGCGCAGGATCTGCCCGATGGAGTTGAACGCAATATCCGCGAGACGCTGCCGCTGCTGAAGAAGCGCATGAAGGACACCACCGACCTACTTGTCGACAACTCCATCTGGATGGGACGCACGGTGGGCGTCGGCTACCTGGACCTGCAAGGGTGCATGGCGCTGGGCATGACCGGTCCGGTACTCCGATCGACCGGTTTGCCGCACGATCTGCGCAAGTCCCAGCCGTACTGCGGATACGACACCTACGAGTTCGACGTTCCCACGCAGACGAGTTGCGACGCCTATGGTCGTTTCCTGATCCGCATCGCCGAGATGCAGGAATCGATGAAGATCGTCGAGCAATGCCTCGATCGCCTGAAGCCCGGTCCGGTGATGGTCGAGGACAAGAAGATCGCCTGGCCGGCTCAGTTGTCGATCGGATCCGACGGCCAGGGCAACTCCACCGAGCACATCAAGCACATCATGTCCGAGTCGATGGAAGCCCTGATCCATCACTTCAAGCTGGTGACCGAGGGCTTCACGGTACCTCCGGGACAGGTGTACGCGGCCGTGGAGTCACCACGCGGTGAACTTGGCGCACACGTGGTGAGCGCCGGAGGAACCCGTCCGTACCGCGTTCACTTCCGGGATCCGTCCTTCAACAATCTGCAGGCAACCGCGCCCATGTCCGAGGGAAGCATGGTGGCCGACGTCATTGCCGCCGTCGCGAGCATCGACCCGGTCATGGGTGGAGTGGACAGGTAGGGAATCCGATGCCGATCACAGACACGACCAGAGAGCAGATGCGCGAGATAGCCGCTCGCTATCCGAGCGCGCGCAGCGCGCTTTTGCCGATGCTGCACCTCGCGCAAAGCGAGGAAGATGAGATCACCACGGACGGCATCAACGCATGCGCGGAGGTTCTCGGTATCACGCCAGCGGAAGTGACCGCTGTCGCAACCTTCTACACGATGTACAAGCGCACCAAGGTTGGCAAGCACCACATCGGTGTGTGTACGAACACGCTGTGCGGACTGCTCGGTGGTGACGCGGTATGGGATGCACTCGTGGACGCGACGGGGGCAGGCCATAACACGTGCAGCGCAGATGGTGAGTTCTTCCTCGAGCGGATCGAATGTCAGGCGGCGTGTAGTAACGCCCCGGTCATGACGGTCGACTGGGAATTCATGGACGATGTCACCCCGTCCAGCGCTGTGGAGGTCATCGATAAGTTACGACGCGGTGAGCAGGTTCAGTCAACGCGCGGACCGGTGATCCGCGACTTCCAGGCGACCGAGCACACTCTGGCTTTCCCCGATGACGGACTGGCGGACGCACCGAGCGTGGACGCCAAGATGCTCGCCGGTTTGCAGGTCGCGAAGGAACGGGGCATGTCGGGGAGGGACATCGGATGACTACCCCATTGACACCGGTCATCACCGAGTTCTGGGACAAGCCGGATCTGTACACGCTCAACGGCTACCGGGCGGTGGGGGGCTATCAGGCGCTGGCCAAGGCCTTGCAGACCGACCCGGACACCATCATCGGCCAGGTAAAGGACTCCGGTCTGCGTGGTCGTGGGGGGGCTGGCTTTCCCACCGGCATGAAATGGGGTTTCGTGCCGCAGGGCGATGGCAAGCCCCACTATCTGGTGGTCAACGCCGACGAATCCGAACCCGGAGCCTGCAAGGACATCCCGATCATGATGGCGAATCCGCACGCCTTGGTGGAGGGCGTGATCATCGCTTCTTATGCCATCCGCGCCAACCACGCCTTCATCTACATCCGCGGTGAGGTTCCGAATGCGATCCGCAAGGTGGCCTTCGCGGTACGTCAGGCCAAGAATGCCGGATTGATCGGGACCGACATCTTGGGTAGCGGATTCGACCTCGACGTTGTGGTGCATTCCGGCGCCGGGGCCTATATCTGCGGTGAAGAGACCGCGTTGCTGGACTCCCTCGAGGGGTACCGCGGACAACCTCGCCTGAAGCCCCCGTTCCCCGCTGTCGCCGGACTGTATGCATCACCGACGGTGATCAACAATGTCGAGACGATCGCGAACGTTCCCTACATCGTCGATCGGGGAGTTGAATGGTTCCGTACCTTCGGCACCGAGAAGTCCCCTGGCTTCAAGGTGTTCGCGGTGTCCGGTCACGTGAAGCGTCCCGGCATTTACGAAGCGCCGCTCGGCATCACCATGCGCGAACTTCTCGATTACGCCGGCGGAATGCGCGATGGCAGCGAGGTGAAGTTCTGGATCCCTGGAGGTTCCTCGGTGCCGATGCTCACCGCCGAGCACCTGGATCTTCCGCTCACGTATGAAGCCATGACCGAGGCGGGAACGATGCTCGGCACAGGAACGCCCATGGTCTTCGACCAGACCACCAGTGTGGTCAAGGCGGTGACGCGTTGGCTGGAGTTCTACAAGCATGAATCGTGTGGCAAGTGCACACCCTGCCGTGAAGGTACGTACTGGATCACGGGTGTGCTCGAGAAGTTCGAGCACGGACACGGCAGCGACTCCGAGATGGAGACGCTCGTCGACCTCTGCGGGCAGATCGCCGGTCGATCCTTTTGCGCGCTAGGAGATGCCGCTGCGACTCCGTACCCTGCCGCGCTCAAGTACTTCCGCGACGAATTCGAAGCGGCCACCCACACCTCCGCCGACGAGCAGTTCGATCCCGTCGCCTCCTACGTCTTCGCCGGAGCTGCAGCGAGATGACCATCACCAACGAGCCACGGGCGGATGTCGCCGTACCCACCGAACTGGTCACCGTCATCATCGACGGTGTCGCAGTCGGGGTGCCAAAGGGAACACTCGTCATCCGCGCCGCCGAAATGCTCGGAATCGAGATCCCGCGCTTTTGCGACCATCCGCTGCTGGAGCCGGTCGCTGCCTGCCGCGCGTGCTTGATCGAGATCGACGGTGTGCCCAAGCCCCAGCCGGCGTGCGCGCAAGTGGTCAGCGACGGCATGCAGGTGCATACGCAGTACTCCTCCGAAGTCGCCCGGTTGGCTCAGGAGGGTGTGATGGAGTTCCTGCTGCTCAATCACCCACTCGACTGCCCGGTCTGCGACAAGGGAGGGGAGTGCCCGCTGCAGAACCAGGCGATGAGCGTTGGTCGGCCGGAGTCTCGGTTCACCGAGGTGAAGCGCACTTTCGAAAAACCCATCAACGTCAGTGCGCAGATCCTGCTGGATCGTGAACGCTGCGTGTCCTGCGCGCGTTGCACCCGCTTCGCCGACCAGATCGCCGGTGATCCGATGCTCGAACTGCTGGAACGCGGAGCCCTCCAGCAGGTGGGTACGGCAGACGACGAGCCCTTCGACTCCTACTTCTCCGGCAACACCATCCAGATCTGCCCAGTCGGTGCGCTCACCAGCGCCACGTACCGGTTCCGGGCTCGGCCGTTCGATCTAGTTTCGGTGCCGACCTCGTGCGAACACTGTGCATCCGGCTGCGCGCTTCGCACCGACTACCGCCGCAGCACGGTCACCCGTCGTCTGGCCTGGGACGATCCGCAGGTCAACGAGGAATGGAACTGCGACAAGGGCCGGTTCGCATTCGCCTACCAGCAGCAGGGTCGGATCGAATGGCCGCTGGTGCGGGAAAACGGCGAACTTCGGTCGGCGTCCTGGCCAGAGGCTCTCTCGATTGCCGCCCATGGTCTGCAGTCCGCCGGTAAAGACACCGCGGTGCTCGTGGGTGGTCGCAGCACCATGGAGGACGCCTACGCCTACTCACGTTTCGCTCGCGTGGCGTTGGGAACGGACAACATCGACTTCCGGGCTCGCGTCAACTCCGAGGAGGAGCGGGAGTTCCTCGCCGCGCACATCGCCGGAACCCCGATCAGGGTGGAATACGCGGACCTCGAGACCGCCCCGATAGTCCTCCTCGTCGCCTTCGAACCGGAGGACGAGTCACCCATCGTCTTCCTGCGCCTTCGCAAGGCGGCAGCCAATGGCGTGGCCATCGCGTCCGTCGCTGCCGGTGCGACCCGTGGTCTGGCGAAGATGAACGGCACGTTGGTTCCCGCCGTGCCCGGCCTCGAGGCACATGCGCTCGCGAACCTTCCGCAGGACATTCGCGCCGCGCTCGCCCAGCCGGGCGCGGTGATCATGCTCGGCGAACGTACGGCGGCCGCACCGGGCGCGCTCACGGTCGCGGCAGAGCTCGCGCAGCAGACCGGTGCAGCACTCGCCTGGGTACCGCGCCGTGCGGGGGAACGCGGTGCGCTCGACGCTGGCGCCCTCGCCGGACTGCTACCCGGCGGCCGACCGCTCACCGACCCGCAAGCCCGCGAAGAAGTCGCCGGTATCTGGGGGGTGTCCGCAGCGGACCTACCGCAATCTGGCCTGGCGGGACTCCCGCTGCACGATGCAGTCGACGCTGGACGCATTCGCGGTGCCCTGGTCGGTGGCGTGGAGCCGTCCGACTACCCACTCGACGCCATCGAAGCTTTGGGCAAGGTGGACTTCATCGTTTCTCTGGAGAACCACCACTCGGCGGTCACCGAGGTGGCCGATGTGGTGCTCCCCGTGGGAGTGGTCACCGAGAAGTCCGGGACCTTCCTGGACTGGGAGGGCCGGCCACGCCCGTTCGGCCAGGTGTTCCGCGACGCCATGATGGGGTCGGATGCCTCCGTCCTCGCGATGCTCGCCGACGCCATGGGTCACCCGTTGCCCGGTTCGGTCAATGAATTGCGCGCGCAGATGGGTCGACTCGGTCGGTGGACGGGCGCACGCACCACTATGAGCGGCAGTCCTGCCACGGTGCCTGCCACGGTGGCGTCGGACGGTGTCCGACTCGAGACTTGGCGCTTGTTGCTCGACCTCGGAGTG
>JBMTHB010000069.1:0-6908 GCA_049435845.1 Candidatus Nanopelagicales bacterium
ACGGGTGGGAGCGCGGGTAGTGCAACTCCAACGTGGACACGACATCGGCCTCGGCGAAGGCGCGGTCCGTCGCCTCCTTGTCTCCGATCTCCCAGTCGAAGATCTTGTTGCTCGTCTGGTTGACCTTGTCGTCACGAACCAAAGGAGCCTCGGCAGACATCGCTTGCTCTGGATTAACGATGGCCGGCAACTGCTCGTACTCGACGACGATCTTGCTGCAAGCGTCCTTAGCGATGTAGGGATCGTCGGCGATGACGGCCGCGACCTCTTGGCCCTGGAAGCGCACTTTGTCGGTGGCGAGCACCGCCTGGGTGTCGTAGGACAACGTGGGCATCCATGCCAGGTTGCGGGCGGCCATGGTCTCGCCGGTGAGCACCAGGCGGACACCAGGCACCTCCCACGCCGCGGAGGTGTCGATGGACTTGATTCGTGCGTGAGCGACCGGACTTCGCAGGATCTCCATGTGCAGCATTCCAGGCAGTACGACGTCGTCGACGTACTTGCCCTTCCCTCGGATGAACCGGTTGTCTTCGACGCGGCGACGGCTCGCACCCATTCCGCCGATCTTGAGTTCATCGAGTGCCATTACGCATCCTCTCCGCGCTCGGCGCGCATCTTTTCTGCTGCCCAGAGAACGGACTTGACGATGTTCTGGTACCCCGTGCACCGACACAGGTTGCCGGACAGTGCCCAACGGACGTCGTCCTCGGTGGGATCGGGGTTGCGTTCGAGCAGGGCTTTCGAGGCGAGCATCATTCCCGGAGTGCAGTAGCCGCACTGCAGGCCGTGCTCCTGCTTGAAGCCCTCCTGAACTGGGTGAAGTTCACTTGCGCTGGCCATGCCTTCGACGGTCTCGACATCGTGACCATCTGCCTGGACAGCGAGCATCGTGCAGCTCTTGACCGGGCGCCCGTCGAACAGCACGGTGCATGCGCCACAACTGGTGGTGTCGCAACCGATGTGGGTTCCGGTCAGTTGAAAACCCTGACGCAGAAGATGCGCCAAGAGCAGGCGGGGCTCTACGTCAACGGTCCGTTTCTCTCCATTCACTACCACCGTGATTCGGCGCGTTGGAACGTCCGCCCCGGGAGTGTGGACTTCGTCGTACAAACTGGTCATGTTCAGGCCGCCTTCTGCTCGGTTTGGGCAAGGTTGGTCAGAATGCGCTTCACGAACGTGCGGACGATGTGGCGCTTGTAGGCATCGGATCCGCGGTGGTCGGTGCGCGGCTCGGCGACTGCTGCAACAGCGTCGGCTGCCTGTTCGATGCTGTCCTCGGTGAGTGACTTGCCGACGAGGCAGGAGATCGCGTCGTTGGCGTCGATCGTGCGACCACCTACTCCAGCGAGGGCACAGCCGGCGCTGCGGACGATATCGCCCTCCATGTCAAGCGAAACAGCTACTGAAGCCGTTGCAAAGTCGCCGACGCGACGTTCGAGTTTCAGGTAGCCGCCCCGCGGGGTGTACTTCGCTCCCGGGATGACTGCTTCGACGGCGATCTCGTTGTACGCCAGTGCCGTAACGAAAGGTCCGAGGACGAAGTTCCGGATATCGATGTTGCGTCGACCGTTAGGGCCCTGAGCCACGATGTAGCCGCCCTGGGCAACCATCGTTGCGGCCCAGTCACCCTGCGGATCGGCGTGACAGACCGAGCCCACGAACGTCCCACGAGAGCGGACGATCGGATCGGCCACGAGTGCGGCGGCTGCCGCAAGTGAGGGATGGGTGTCGGCCAGCGTCGTCGAATGTTCGAGATCCACATGGCGGCATAGGGCACCGATATGCAGGTTGCCCTCGTCGTCGACTCGGTGGTAGTCCAGCCCTGGAATGTTGTTGATGTCGACGATCGTCTCCGGGGAAGCGAAGCGCAGCTTCAACATCGGAATGAGGCTCTGGCCTCCCGACAGGACTTTCGCGTCGCCGTTGCCGCGATCCAAGATGGCGATGGCTTCCTCGAGTGACTTCGGCGACTCGTAGGCAAATCGTGATGGGTACATGGAACCTCTCGTCGTCAGGATTGGTCGTCGCGCACCGCGACGGGCAAGGAATCTGCATCGGGGTCGGGGCGGGGCTCTTGATGCGGCGGCCAGGGCCCCTGAACGGGTTGACCGGCGACCTTCAGGAAATCAATGAACTGCGGCCATGCCCACACGGTGGGGGTCGGGCCTTCCTTCGGAGAGTCCGCCACGAGCGCGAACATTCGAGGGTTTCCGCCTTCATGGCCGGTGGACTCGATCGCCATGCCAACCTCTCTCCGAACAAGATGCGGCGCGTTTCGCCGCTGCGCGCTAATCAAATACGCATGTGACTGATTGCGCAATAGAGATTGGTTACTTTGTTCAGTTGTTCACAAGCGAGCGTCGGCATTGGATTGCCTGCGCCGCGATCGAGACCGCTATCTCCTCGGGGGTACCGGCCCCGATGTCCAGTCCCGCTGGGCCATTTATCCGCGAAAGATCGGTGACATCCCGATAGGCCAACCAATCTGCGCGCGCCCTTTGCATGTCATGCGAGCCCAGGGCTCCGATATACCCGGCGTTGCTCTCCAGCGCGACCTGCAAGCAACGACTCGAGGACTCCACATCGTGGCCCATGACGACGACGGCGTCGCCAACAGAAAGGCCAGCGGTGAGTCCCTCGACCATGTCCGGACGACTTTCCAGGGCAACGTTCCACCCCAGCAAAGCCGCTTGGGCAGCCAGAGCGTCGGCGATAGGTCCCCTCCCGGCGATGACGAGCGTCGTTCCCGGGACAAGAACGGTACGAACGATGCTGCCCGAATCTGCGACCTCGACGAACGGGCGAGAGGACGCGAAATCCTTTCTCGCGGAATCATCGATCGAGTCCGACGTCTCCACCCACACGGCGACCACGTCGTCACCGTCGAGTTCGGTTATCACGGCCAGCGGCTCGCGTGCCACCAGGGCCGTCCACGCCTCACCGGGAATCTGATCGGCCGGAACAAGGAGGAATTCCACCTCCGCACCGGTCGCGAGTCCACTCGCATGACTCTCCCAGTCTTCTACTCGGTGTCGGATGCGACGACCCCTCGGAAGTTGACGAGCCGCAACATCGGTCAGCAGGCCATCGAATGCGCCGCCCGCGAGTTGACCGAGACGCCCCCCTCCCGGAGTGATCATGACCGCTTCCGCACTTGCGGTCGGGGAGATCATCCATGCGACGTCTGCGCGGGTACCGGCCCGCACACACGCTGCACTACTGAGCGCGACGTTGTACATCAACTACTCCCACTCGAGGCCAGGTATAGGTTGCCGCTACTCCCACTCGATAGTTCCCGGCGGTTTGCTCGTTACATCCAACACGACGCGGTTGACTTCCGGGACCTCATTCGTGATGCGTGTGGAAATGCGTGCCACCAAGTCGTAGGGCAGACGCGACCAGTCCGCGGTCATCGCATCCTCACTGGAGACCGGCCGCAGCACAACCGGGTGGCCGTAGGTGCGACCGTCACCTTGGACACCCACCGAGCGGACGTCGGCCAGCAGCACTACGGGAAACTGCCATACCTCCCGGTCCAGTCCGGCGGCGCTCAGTTCCGCGCGGGCGATGGCGTCGGCGGCGCGCAGGACGCGCAGGCGATCCTCGTCGACAGCACCGATGATCCGGATCGCGAGTCCGGGCCCGGGGAACGGATGGCGCCACACGATCTCCTCGGGCAGACCCAGATCCAGACCCACCCGCCGGACCTCGTCCTTGAATAGCGTGCGCAGCGGCTCCACCAGCGTGAACTGCAGATCGTCGGGCAAACCACCTACGTTGTGGTGGCTCTTGATGTTCGCCGTACCCGATCCCCCGCCGGATTCCACAACGTCCGGGTAGAGAGTCCCTTGCACCAGGAACTCGACCGGTGCGCCGTCAGCGCCCTCGGCATCGTCTACGACACGACGGGCGGCGTCCTCGAATACTCGGATGAACTCCCGACCGATGATCTTGCGCTTGACCTCCGGGTCCTCGATGCCGGCCAGTTCGCGCAGAAACCGCTCACGCGCATCGACCACAACCAATCGCACGTCCGTGGCAGCGACGAAGTCACGCTCCACTTGCTCGGCCTCACCAGCGCGCAATAGACCGTGATCGACGAATATGCACGTGAGTTGCTCGCCCACGGCGCGTTGCACCAACGCAGCGGCAACCGCGGAGTCGACTCCACCGGATAGCCCGCAGATCACTCGCGAGTCACCGATCTGCGTTCTGATCCGATCCACCTGTTCGTCTATGACGCTGGACATCGTCCAGGACGGCTCACATCCGGCGATGTCCCACAGGAAGTGCTCGAGCATGCGTTGACCGTGCGCGGTGTGCACCACCTCGGGGTGGAACTGCACGCCCGCCATCCGCCTCGACACTTCTTCGAAGGCCGCGATGGGCGCGCCCTTGGTGCTCGCCAACACCGTGAATCCGCTCGGCGCCCGCTCGACGCTGTCGCCATGGGACATCCACACGTCCTGCGTGCTGGGTAGACCCTCCATCAAGGTGCCGGATTCCACGATGTCGAGAGCGGTACCGCCGTACTCGCTGCCGCCGGTTCGGGCGACGGATCCACCGAGGCTCTGCGCCATGACCTGGAAGCCGTAGCAGATGCCGAAGACTGGAATACCCAGATCCATGATCGCCGGATCGAAAGTCGGGGCACCGTCGGCGTAGACACTGGCGGGACCACCACTAAGGATGATCGCTTCGGGCGCCTTCGCGCGTACTTCCTCGACCGTGATCGAATGCGGGACGATCTCCGAGTACACGCGTGCCTCGCGGACCCGGCGCGCGATCAATTGCGCGTATTGCGCGCCGAAATCGACGACGAGAACCGGGGATCTGTCCACCACGCGGAGCCTAGTCACATCCGGGTGCGCGCTAGTTGCCGCTGAACGCACCGAGAGCCAAGAGCGCGCCCACAAGTGCCGCGTAGACGACGACACCGACCACGATCGTGAGGATGAGCATCGCCAGGGTCACGCGGGACATCCGGCGGGCTCGTTGCATGTCACCCCGGTGGATCAAGGCCCTGGTGCGCAAGCTCAACGCGAGGGCGACTAGCCCCAGCGGCAAGAACAGCAACGCGGCAGCCAGGGCCGACCAGATCAGGTAGGTCCGAGGGGGAACCCCCGCGCCCTCCTGCTCCGGGGCCGTCGCCGCGTCCGCGCTCTCCTCGCCCATCGAGGGGAACCCTAGGCCAACGCCGGGTGACGCCGGGGCCTCGAACCCGCGCCCGATCCGGGCTCGACGAGGTCCAAAGCGCGTCAGAGGTCGGGCAGATGTAACGAAAACCTCGCGCGGTTGGGGATTCCCACCTAGCGTGTGGCCTACAACGGCGGACTTCATCGCCGACAAGTCCCGGAACCGAAGGAAGGGCATCCATGCAGCACATCTCCGTGAATGTGGATGGCACCCAGTACGAGGGGGAAGTAGAGCCACGCACTCTTCTCGTCCACTGGCTGCGGAACGATCTAGGCAAGGTGGGCACCGTCGTCGGCTGCGACACCTCCAACTGTGGGGCCTGCACCGTCCTGTTGGACGGTCGCAGCGTCAAGTCGTGCAGCGTCTTGGCCGTTCAGGCCGACGGCGCCAGCGTCACCACTATCCAAGGCATCTCCACCGGCGACGACTGGCACCCAGTGCAGACGGCATTCAAGGAATGCCACGGTCTGCAATGCGGGTATTGCACGCCGGGCATGGTCATGTCCACCATCGATCTGCTCGGAGAGAATCCGAATCCCACCGAGGCCGAGATCCGCGAGGGCCTCGAAGGCAATCTCTGCCGGTGCACCGGCTACCACAACATCGTCCGCTCGGTCGAGAAGGCCGCTGAACTCATGGGAGGTGCCAAGTGACCGAAACCGTCGACACCTCGACCCCACTCGGGCGTCCTATAAAGCGCAAGGAAGACGCCAAACTGCTGCACGGTCGCACCAACTGGACCGACAACATCCAACTGCCGGGCACGCTGCACATGGCGATCCTGCGCAGCCCCTACGCACACGCGACGATCACCAAACTCGACGTCAAGCCAGCACTCTCGCGTCCCAACGTGATCGCTGCCTACAGCGCGGAAGAGCTCGGCGATCTCAACGGATCGATTCCGTGCGTGTGGCCGGTCACAGACGACATCGTGATGCCGGACTTCCCGTCGTTGGCCAAGGGCAAGGTTCGTCAGGTCGGTGACTGCGTTGCGGTAGTTCTTGCAACCGACGCGGAGCACGCTGCCGATGCCCTCGAGGCGATCGAGGTCGAATACGAGCCGCTCGACGCGGTCGTCGACATGGAGGCCGCCCTCGCTCCGGGCTCGGCACTTGTTCATGACGACGCTGGAACCAACAAGTGCTACGTCTACAACCTCGGTGGAGGGTACGACGAAGTCAAGGACAAGGCAGACGTCGTGGTCAAGCGACGCTTCATCAACCAACGCCTGATTCCGGCATTCATGGAGCCGCGCTCGGTCGTCGCTGCGCCGATGGGGATGAGCGATGAGATGACCGTGTGGTCGTCCACTCAGATCCCGCATGTGCTGCGGGTGCTGATGGCACTGGTCACCGGCATTCCGGAGAACAACCTGCGGATCATCGCCCCCGACGTGGGCGGCGGGTTCGGCGGCAAACTCCAGTTGTACCGGGAGGAAGTGCTCGTCACCCAGCTCGCACGAAAGCTCGGCCGTCCGGTCAAGTGGACCGAGACGCGCAGCGAGGACATGGTCGCCACGCACCACGGTCGGGACCAGATCCAGGACATCGAGATCGCCGCCACCAAGGACGGCAAGATCCTCGGCCTGAAAGTTGATCTGATCGCCAACATGGGCGCCTACCTGCAGATCATCACTCCGGGTGTGCCACTACTCGGCATGTTCATGTACCCGGCGATCTACAAGATGGACGCCTACGACTTCCAGTGCACGG
>JBMTHB010000070.1:0-6841 GCA_049435845.1 Candidatus Nanopelagicales bacterium
CCCACCATCGCCGTCGATGAATCCATAGCCGTCGGCGTCCCGCGAATGCGGCGTCATGGACCAATCGCCGACCGCGCGCACCGGGTCCTGCGCGTGGACGACCGGCGCTCCGACTGTGGCAACGAGCAGCGCGACGATGATGGAAAGTGCTGATAGTGCGCGGCCCACGTGCTAACGGTAAGTGCTCCCGGGACGTGTGGTTCAGGCGACCCGCATCGGAACCACGCCCTTCGCGCGATAAGTGGCGCGGGGTTCTGCTTTCGGGAGTGGGTGCAAGGAGTCCGCGGGAAGCAGCCGATGCTTCGCAGCAGCGTGCAGCAAGATGATGCGCGCCTCAAGTAGTGCGAACTGATCACCCAGGCACTTGCGAGTTCCGGCCCCGAATGGGAAGTAAGCGCCGCGAGGAAGAGATGCGTGCAACGGCGGTGTCCACCTCGATGGCTCCCAGGTGAGTGGATCGGGGAAGTACTCCGGATCGCGGTGGGTCACGTACTGGCTGACCAGAACATGTGCGCCGGCGGGGATCTGCACACCGCAGACATCCACATCGCGCAGCGCACGCCGCGGAGCCACCCACACCGGCGGGGCCATCCTCAGCGACTCGGCTACGACTTGACCGGCCACCTCGGTCGACATGACGTCTTCGATGGTGGGGGCTGCATCCGAGGTGATCCACGGCTGCTCGAGTGCCTCGCGACGCAGTTGCTCATACACATCCGGCCTCGTGCCCAACCAACTGAACGCCCAGGTGAGGGCATTCGCGGTGGTCTCGTGCCCGCTCAGGATGAGGGTGAGGGCCTCATCGCGCACTTCCTCGTCCGTGAATGCCGAACCGTCCTCGTCGCGCAGGGCGAGGAGCAGGCCGAGCAGATCGTCGCTGTCGGTGTCCGTTGCGCGCCGTTCCCGGATGAGGTCCTCGGCGATCTCCGCGAGTTCGTTCGAGGCATCGCGGAACCTGCGCCAATAGGGCAGCGGCAGCGCGTCCAGCCGATCCAGCCCGGGGAGCATGGTGCGCTCGATGCGGTCGATGGCGATCTCCATCGACTCCGCGATGCGTTCGGTATGGCGATCGGCGTCGGTACCAAACAGGGTTCGGGCGACGATGAGCAGTGTCAGGCGCATCATCTCAGGCGCTATGTTCACGGTGCCGCCCTGCGGCCAGGCATCGACCGCCGTGCGAGACAACTCCGACATCTGCCGGGCGTATCCGTCGAGTCGGGACTTATGGAACGGCGGCTGCATCATCCGTCGGTGGCGAAGGTGGATGGGCTCCTCGTTCGTCAGTAGACCGGTTCCGAGCACCTTGCGCATCCGTTCGAAGCCGACGCCCTTGATGAAAGCCGACTGCTGCGCAACGGTCACTTCGTGAACCATCGCCGGGGAGAACAGCCCGATGAACAATTGGCCGCTGAGGAAGAACGACGACGCCGGCCCGTAGGTATCGCGCAGATCGAGAAGGAACGCCGGGGTGTCCCGCTGGAACCGGAACAGCAGTTGACCAGGGAAGGCGGGTCGAGGCCCGGGCGGCAGGTCGGCTGGCGCGGTCTTCGACGTGACGGGCTGCGGGACGGCGGCGTATTCGACGGGTCGCGGCGCCGTAAAGGGTCGGGTCTGCATCGTCAGGTCACCTCGATTCGGATTCCCACCGAACCATTCGAGTCCCGTCGGCGCAACCGCTCCAGCAGGGTGATCATCGTGTACGCCAGTCCGTACTTTCGTTTGATCTGGGTCGTGATCCGTTCGGTCTCCGTGGAATCGGTCAGGTGAGCCACCCCATCGACGCTGGCGCCGGTGACCTTGCCCCGCATATCGCAGGGTGCGAGAACGACGCGACCGCTGTTGCGAATCCGCTTGGCCTTGCCCGAGGTGGCGTCGGTGATGACCACGAGCTCGCCACCGTCTCGAGCCACCCACACCGGGGTCGCAACCGCCGTGCCGTCCTTCTTGAACGTCGTCAAGGACAGGTACTTGCCGTTGGCAAGGCGCTCGACCTCGGCGCTACTCACGACTCACCCTCCGCTCCCAGGTAGGGACAGTGCCGACACCCATTGTGACAACACCGGCCCCGTCGGATGTGGTGTTCGGCCGTCATCACGAACAGTCCAGTGCCTGGATCGAGATAACCGCCCCGGTCCTGGGCGATTGCCTCGTCGTGGGACCGCATGATCGCGACGAACATCGGATGCGAGGGATCCAAGCGAGTGGGATGGGGTCGATAGGGATCGATGCGTAGCGACTCCTGCGTCACAGCAGGAACCCGCGGGGGAAAGGATCGTCGGGCGCGAGCATGTGCTGCGATGTGCCGGTGATCCACGCCCGTCCGGTGATCGTGGGCACGATCGCGGGAAAGTCCGCGACGGTGGTCTCACCGATCGCGCGTCCGATGAAGTGCGTTCCGATGATGGATTCGTTGACGAGTTCCTCGCCCAGCTGTAACTCCCCGCGCGCAACTAGTTGGGCTACTCGGGCGCTGGTTCCGGTTCCGCACGGCGAGCGATCGAACCAGCCTGGGTGGATCACCATCGCGTGACGGGAGTGCCGAGCGGTGCTCCCCGGTGCCACGAGTTGGACGTGATGCACGTGATCGATCGCTGGATTCTCGGGGTGCGAAGGCGGTGACTGCTTGTTGATGGCCGCCATGATCCGCATACCTAGATCGAGCAAGGCGTCCTTGTTAGCCCGCCCGAAGTCCGGCGCGCCGTGGATCGATGCGAGTTCGACGATCGCGTAGAAGTTGCCACCGAATGCCATGTCGTACTGGACCGGACCGATCGTCGGGACGTCGACTGTGGCGTCCAGGGCGGTGACGAAGCTCGGCACATTCTCGATCGTGACGGCGCGCGCCCGCGTTCCTTCGACATCGACGTTGGCGATGACCAGTCCGGCCGGCGTGTCCAGCCGGATCACGGTCCGCGGCTCGGTCACCGCGACCATGCCCGTCTCGACTAGCACGGTGGCCACACCGATCGTGCCGTGGCCGCACATCGGAAGGCAGCCGGAAACCTCGATGTACACGACACCCCAGTCGGCATCGTCACGGGTCGCCGGCTGGAGTAGTGCCCCACTCATTGCGCTATGGCCATGCGGTTCGAACATCAACCAGGTGCGAAGTTCGTCAGCTTGGTTCATCACGTACTGGCGGCGATCCTCCATGGTCGCCCCCGGGAGTGTTCCCAGACCACCGACAACGACCCGCGTGGGCATTCCCTCAGTGTGGGAGTCCACGCACTGCCAGGTCCTGATCGATTCCACCGGTCGATGCTAGGCGAACAAGCGGGCCGGCCCTAGACGTCGTTCGGCGTCGCTCACCTCATCGTCGAAGGCGAGCCGGGTGACCAGATCGGCGGTTCCCGCAGCCATCGCGGTTCCGATCATCCCGTGGCCGCTCGCCACGAGCACCTGCGGGCGCAGTCGTTGCGGCAGGAAACCGATGTAGGGAGCGCCATCGATGCTCGCCGGGCGTACGCCGGTCCATGGCTCGACGTCACCGGGATCGGTTGGCAGGTGCAGCGCTGCCCGTGCACGATCGATCAGCGCTGGGATCCGATGCAGGGCGATTTCACGATCGTCGGCGCGGGTCATCTCATAGCGAGCACTCATCCGCAGCCGACTCGACGGTGAACCAGGGAGTGCGGTCACGGCGGTGCGTTGATCCATCAAGAGCAGGGGCCGACGCGGCGGGTTCTCGACACCGCCGATCGTCACCGAGTAGCCCTTCGCTGCCCGGATCGGCAGATCGATCCCCAGTGATCGTGCTAGGGCAGGGGACCACGCACCTGCCGCGAGAACGACGACGTCGGCATCTGCTTCTCGCAGATCGCTGATACTGCCTTCGGACCAACGGGCGCCGGCGTGCTCACTCCGTCGACGCATCCGTAGCCATAGTGCGGCGGGATCGACGCCGAAGTCCTCGCATAACTCGATTCCGGCGACGACGTTCCCGGTCAATGCCGGCTCGTTCCGGAGCTCATCCACGGGCAGGTCGCGTACCCGAACGCCGTGATGCCTCAGATGTTCAGCTTCCGCTTTAGCCTTCTCGGCTGACGAAGTGAACACCTGCCACAGTCCGGTGCGCGTTCTCTCCACATGCGAATCGTCAGCCAACAATTGCGCGCTACGTCGCAAGACTTGTTCGATCCCCGGTTGCAGAACCGTGACGTTGCGGTTCGTGCAGCGGCGGGCGAAGCCGCTGAGCCAACGCAAGGTTCCTGGTCCGGGATGGGGCGAGATCGCGAATGCGCCATCGCGGGACAGGAACGACCGAAGTCCCTGTCGAACCATGCCGGGTGCGGCCATCGGCACGCTGTGGCTGACCACGATATGTCCGGCGTTGGCCATGGAGGTACCGAAGAACGGCTTTCCGGCGTCGATGACATCGACGCCAGCCCCACGTTCGGCCAGGAGGGCAGCACAACTGGCACCGATGATGCCGCCGCCGACGACGAGGACTCTCATGAAACAGTCAGTATGGACAGGTCACGATGGACCGGTCAGTGCCGGCGCCCACGGGCCGGCTTGATCCAGAAGTTCGGCTAGGCGCTGCGCACCGTCGTTGTCGAGTCGCGCCAACGGCGCCCGAGGCGACCCCATGGCAAGCCCGCGCATGCCCATGCCGGCCTTGATCTTGGCTATGTATCGCCCCGATTCGATGAACTCCAGCAGCGGAAGGATCGCGCTATGGACGGCTTTGCGCTGCGTTTGATCAAGCATCGCGACATGCGCTGCCGGCAGAAGGTTGGCGATCCCACCTATCCAACAGCGCACACCGGCGTCCAGGAACGTCGGGGCCGCCGCGTCGGCGCCGCACACTATGTCGATCGACCCTGCGTATCGCTTGCCGAGAATCGTGAGGCGATCGAGGTCGCCGGACGCCTCCTTGATGCCGACCACCAGGGGATCGTCGACTAGGCAGTCGAGGACGTCGACGGTGAAGGACACCCCGGTGCGCTGCGGGTAGTCGTAGAGGACGGTGGGCATCCCGGATGCCTTCACGATCGCGCGCACATGCGCGGCCAACTCCGAGTCCGTCGGCAGGCAGTAGGCCGGCGCGGCGACCATCAGCCCGTCGAGTTCGAGCGCCTTGGCCAGAAGTGCCTGGTCGAGAGCCTGATCGGTGGACATGCCACCGACGCCGCCAAGAATCGGGACAGCACCGGCGACCAGCTCCTTGATCCGGGATGTCACGACGCGACGCTCTTCCAATGAGAGGGCGTATGCCTCACCCGTAGTGCCGCACGCGACGATGCCTGCGACGCCGCTGCTCAGTAGCGCTGAGATCACCGCTTCGAGCGGACCGGTGTCGATGCGTCCGGACTCATCGAATGGCGTGACGATGGGTACGTATATCCCGGTCAGCTCCATGGCGGTTCTCCCTGCGGATCGATCACGTCTGCTCCGATGTCAACTGCTCCGGCGCCAACTGCTCTGATGCCAGCACGCTGAGCACAGTGTCCTCGAGTGTGCCCAGCACGATCGGTCCGACTATCCGCACCGCAACCCTGCCTTGCCGATCCAAGATGACCGTGACGGGGAGCGATCGCGGCGGGACGTCGGGGATCTGCGCGACCAGTGAACCGTCCGGATCGACGATGCTCCGATAGGGGGTGTCGATGGTGTACTCGCGTGCAGCGTCGAGGTCGTCCTGCACGTTGATGCCCACGAAGGTCACTCCTTGACCGTCGAGTTTCGTTGCGACATCGGCGAACTCGGGCATCTCGGTGCGGCACGGCGCGCACCATGTCGCCCAGGAATTCACCACTGTCACTTCTCCCAGGGAGTCGCCCAGTGAGAGGGGCGCGCCGTCGAGATCCATGCCGGCCAAGGTGAGCGGCTGTCCGCGCTCGGCCTCGGGAATGACGGTCATACCGATGCCGGGGTCGGAGGTCAGCTGACCGGCCTGGACCGGAATGAGCAATTCCTCCTCGGGGGACAGTAGGCCGCATCCGGACAGCAGGGCTGCGGTGCAAGCAACCACGATGATCGATCTCACGCGCTCACCGTCTGTCGGCGCTCGCTCCGCTCGAGTCGATTCGTTTCGCGTTCTTGGTCGCGCCACCATTCGATCGCGGCGACCATCATCCATATCCCGTCCAGCACCATGGCTATCGCCCACATCATCGCGCCGGCGAACTTCTGATCCGCCATCACATCGAATCCATGCAGCGACGCGGATTGCACGTAGGCCCAATACAGCGGGACGGGCGAGAAGTGGATCACCATGCCCAGCACCGTCTCCGGGATCATCATCAGACCCAATGAGGCGAGCCGGACGCTTGGCGCAGGTCGGTGGGCGATCAGGTCGCAGCCGATCAGCGGGTAGTAGAAGACGAGTGCGGCGAACAAATACACCGGGCGGATGACGAACTCCATGGCGTCGTGACCGGTGAGCGCCCAGTTCATCACTAGTTGGGTATGGCTGCCGAGCAGCACGGTTGCGAAGAGGATCCAGCCGACGTACGGGTTCGTGAGGAAAGTCATCGGTCGGGACCGCAGACGGCGCACCAGTCGTCTGCGACCCGTCGGCCCCAGGTTTACGAAGAGCAAGCGAACCGGAGACGCCAGCACGATGAACGGTCCGGCGATCATCAGCACCAGTAGGTGCTGACCCATGTGTGCCCAGAAGGCATCGTGCGCCCACGCCCCGAACGGCCCCAGATACGCAAGCGCCAAGGCGGCCATGGCGACCAGGAAGGCCGCGGTGGATCCACGGTTCCACGAACCGGCTCGCCTGGCCGCCCACAGATACAGCAGCGTGAGCGCGACGAGGTTCGCCATGACGAAAAGATCGAGATCGAAGGCACCCAAATCGGGGGCGAGGTCGCCCATGCGGTCAGCCTACGTC